>CALIGR010000059.1 GCA_938021445.1 uncultured Candidatus Altimarinota bacterium | reverse complement strand
TGGAGCTCGTGTTAAAGATATTGATCTTGTTATTTCTATTGCTCAAAACAAGATAACAGCAAATCATTATCAGCATTATACACCTGAAGATATTCAGGAAGTTGATTCGCTTCTTTCCTCAGTAAATAACGCTATCAATGATATTAGAAAGGAAGGATGCGATATTTACAACACCCAAGAAGTACTCAAGGTCATGAAACAGTGGAAAGAATATCTGGAGCAATTTGAGGCCGAGAATAAGTCTTAAAGTCCCTACAGAGTCTCCGGTACTGGACTCTGTAGGCAAGCATGATTTACTATGATCGCAGAGTCCTAGGGAGAGACTCCGCTTGGACAGAAGAATGTTTTAGAAATAAAGCGAATGGGCCAGCAGAATATATTGGTTGCCTTCTCGACAACGATTTCCCAGAGGCTTTAAAACAACCCTAAATCCGCACTCCCCAAAAACTACTTATTCCCGAAAAATCCAATCCATTTTGTGTTTGGATTTTTTGAAGTTTCACATTACTCGAAATCAAAAAAAACGTGAATACGAATTTTATTCGATCTTTATCGAGTTTCTGCTATTTTCTAGTCTGTGACAGTGTTTTGTCTGGTTTTTATTTGAGAATATTTTTATCAAAAAACTAAGTGTTGGGAAGAGGCTTATCTATCAGACTGGTCAAAACTAACTCTTGTCAAAAGATTTTCTGTCAAGAAACTTTGACTTTTTGGTGCTTTTCATTAGAAAATAGAGTTAAGTAATAAATTTAGAAATGAGTGAAGGACTTCCGGCTGCCGAAGTTGTGGTTGAATCTGAGAAACCTGAGGTTGTGCACAGAATGACAGCTGAAGAGTTGGCGGTACTTAGTCGTGCTGGGCTTTTCTCAACACAAGTTTTTGAGGCAATGGAGGCTGGGGAATCACCTGTTGGCCCGTTTGAAGTTGAAGTAGCAGGGAACACTTATATGGCAGAAATTGTTTCAGAGGGGGACACTAGTGCGTTTGTTGATCCGGGAGTAGAAGTCGCTGGTGATCTCAAAGGTATTGACGGAGTTGCAGCCCAGTTAGGCATGAGCCCAGAGACACTTCAAGATATTATTGATAAGTCAGTGAGTTGTGCAGTCGAAGCTGCCGCTAGTGAAATAGAACAGCAAACTGAGATAGGTCTGGATGCATTTGGGCGAGAGGTGGAAATTCCAGTTAAGACCGCATGTGCGAAAGCGGTTGATGAAGAGTTGAATAGAGCAGCAGATAAATATGGCCTTAATCCTAGTCAGTTGCTTATGTTGATGGCCTATGCAAATACGGCTGTCCCAGCGGCTGATCCACTTGCAGGTCTTGGGTTGGGTGATGATTTGTTTGGAGATGTTAGTTTTGATGACGTTGATTTTGAGACAGGAGTGGATGTTGAGGGTGCTCAAGAAAGAGCTTTAGCAGCTGAACGTGCTGCAAATGCAGCTGAGGCAACATTAGAAATCTTAGAAAAATAGACCTAAGGTAGTGTTAAATCAGTTTTATTTTTGGCAAGCTTTGTGCTATAATCACAAGATTTTTTTATTATGCCAAATCTTTCTTCTAATGCTGCCTCACATCAAGTCGAGCAATTATCGGCTAATGACGGTGCGCCTAAAAAACTAAATGAGCAGCGGGAACGGATAGATGGAGTGAACACAGCTTTTGAGGCTATCAAAGGCTTAGACCCTTCAGTTTTGGGAGTTACCCCAGGGGAGATGGCTATCTTACTCAGCAAAGATAAACCAAGCCCACAAACGCTTTTCAATGCCATAGATTCGGTTAGTGATCTTATGGGAAAGCTCAAGGATGTACCACAGGCAGAACGAGCTGACTTTTTTTCAGGCCTAAGTTCAGAAGATCAGGAGCGAATGGTGACCGCTTTTGATTCGATTCAGGGGACACTAAAGCAAGAAAGCCAAAAAAAGGCTCCAGAGTCGGCTCAAGATTCACTAGAAGCGAGAGCGGAAAGTTTGAATGAAGCCTTGCTAACTCAAGTAGAGCTGACCCTTGGGGAACCAATTCCAGAAGAAGTAAAGATTCAAATTTTTGCTAAAATCGGTGGAAAACTTCAGCACTTTATTCGTAAAGGTATAAGCCCGGCTAATGAAACCCATGTGCAAGCTTTAGCGGCTAAAATGCAATCTTTAGTTTTTAAAGCTTTAGCCGCTTACGAGAAGGATAAAAAAGAAGATGAGGAAAAAGAAGTAGCTGCAGAAAGAAAAGAAAAGAAATCTCAAGAAAGAGAAGAAGCAACGGACTTAAAAGTTAGAGAAGTAATAGTAAACGGAAAAATGACTCCTTTAGAGATAAATGATAAAATTAATGAAATCAAAGAAAAACATAGTGCGAACGGTTTCACTGAAGAAGAAATAACAAAAGAGGTTCAGAAACTTGAAGAGATCAAGAGGCTTGTTGAAGAGGCAAATAAGATGGTTAAGCAGATGGATCTCTCCGATGAAGCAAAGTCCAGAGTTTCGGATTACATTAATAATTCAGAAGTTGATATCGGAGCCTCAAATCTTGGAGATGCATTTAGTGATGCGTGGGGAAAAATTAATGAAGATCAAGATCTTACCGATGATCAGAAACAAGAAATGGGAGAAGCGCTCGGTATAATTCCACTAAAACCTGATCCGGTGAGGAGTGGAGCGGATTTGAAAAAAGAAATAAGTGAGGGGTATGGGCTGGATATCAATGGTGAGACTATCCCATACAGTAAAGATCGGCCTCTGACTGTTCGTGAAGGCGTAACGGCTTACCCGCATGGAGATGATGTTGTCGTTTCTGCGATGTACAAGGGCCGAGCGATGAATTTTAAATTTGATACGGCGGACACTGATGCGCTTGGAGAAAAAGTAAATACGGCACTGATTACGATGGCCATGAATGAATATAACCTAGGAGGTTTTATTCTAGGATCTCAAGGAATGACAGGTGCTGAAACTGGTGGGTTTATTGAGGTAAATACTGATCTGGTGAATGACGCGTACATTCGCTCGCAAAAGATCATGGATAACTTACTGGGTGGAACCTTTAGTGGGGATGGTGAGATTCTTAATGAGTCGGAGCTTGATCGTATTCAATGGGCAGCACAGTGGTACTTAGAACCGCTTCCTGGGAATGATGGAGGAAAAGACGAGTATGATGTTACTAAAGCCAATGATAGTCTTAAAGAGCTAGGAGTTTTAGATGGAGAAGGAGCTCTCAATGAATCACGGTTTGAGCAATCTTTAGATTTTATATCGAGATATTCAACAACAGGATCACCAGACTATATAGCTTTAAAAGAACATCTTCATGCAGAGCCGGATAAGCCAGACGTAAGTTTTAATCTTGAAGAAGAACAGACTCTTTCATAAATACTCGAGTGAAGGCGTTTAATCTAAACGCTTATGTCCCAATTCTTGGGATTATTCAAGATATATTTTTGGATATAAAATCGTTGGTACCCGTTTCGGACAATATGATCATGAAATGATTTTTGCCATTGAAAATCCAGGAAGGGGTCATGTTGTCGGATTTTTTTGGAGACGGACCGTTTATATTGGCCGATGATTTTTGGTAATAGTTCGAATTGTCGACGGTGTTTTTTTGGGAGGGAACAGGTTTTATCTGTCCCGGTTTTAGGGGGAGAGGATCCGTATTTTTTTATCCCAATCAAGGCGTGTATATGATCGGGCATAATCACAAATCGGTCCAAAAAAATAAAGGGGTAAACGTTATTAATTTTTACCCAATGCTCATAAGCAATAGACCCAGCCGGTGAGAGGCACATAAAGCCATTTTGGATATCACCAAAGAATGATTGTTTTTTATGGGTACATATCGTTATAAAATAGAGTCCATCATGGTTGTAATTGTAATATTGATATCGGTTTTTGCGTCTTGTTGGCCAAATCATGAATTTGAGCGTTCCAAAATTGGAAATTTTTATCAAATGCCAAATTTCATTTAAATTTCAGAATTTTAATCCCAAAACAACGTAGATATAATGTGTTTTGGGTTTTTTTATCAAAAACCAAAAACGGGTTTTAATGTATTTTTTCCGTATTTTTTTATGTAGGGAACACGTATTACGTGTTCCGAAAATTTAATTTTCAAATTAAATGTAAATTTTAAACACCAACGTTGTTTTATGAAAAATGGAACGCATGATGGGTGTTTGGTACGTTTAATTGGTGTTGATTTCAAATCAAAATCAAAAAACGGGGATTTGGGAAAACCGGAATCGTAAATATATGTGGTGTGCGGCGTGTAATATGCATGAATCGGAAATCGATAAACCGGAACCAATAAACGGAACACATGATATGTGTTCCCTACGTGAATTATTTTGAATATAAATTTTAAACAAAAACAAAACACGCGTATTTTGATAAACCCATAAACGATAAACCGGAACCAATAAACGGAACACACGATATGTGTTCCCTACGTGAATTATTTAAACCCGAAGGTTACCTCTCAATCAACATACACTTGCTGTTTTTGCACGAGATCCGGTACCGGCTTCGGTCATAGGTTTTTCGTTTGTCGGTTTGGTACTCTGGGGTGAACCTTGATGGTTGAGAGGTGTACGACGGCTTGACCTCAACTTTGGCCGGCTCTTGGTAGTTTAGCTGCGGGGTTGCATTTGTGTTGCTAGGATTGGTGGTGTCTGGTTCAGTCTCAATATTGTTTATTTCGGTTTCAGAAACGGATACTTGGTCATTGACGCCCATCAGATCTAAACGAATGGTTTTATTGCCGCTCTCACTCTCGATATTGGCGAAGACCGAGACGATAGCAGAAGTGTCAGGAGCGAGGACGATAGGGTTCCGAAACTTGAGCTCAACCTGGTCATCATTGTTGAGCTGCCGGGCGAAAGAACGTCGAAAATCAGAAGTCTCAAGCCAGATACGCCCAAGGTCTTCGCTACTAGAGAGACCAGCTCGTTTGAGGGTCAGGCTCCGGATTGATTCAGGTGTTTGGCTGGTGTTGGTCAGGGTGACATCCATAAACTTCACTCGGACGGCGTTTTTAGGCAGGCTAGAGGGCGTGGTGTTTTGAACCTGAGTGATGATCTCAGCGTGAGCGATTGAGACACTAAAGACGGCGAAAGTGAGGAAAAGTTTGTAGATTGTTTTCATGCGTTTGATTGGTAGGCTTAGTGTGATGCATTGGCAAAACATTTTCAAGGCCTGTTTGGTAGCATTGGCTACGTTCTTGCCGTGGCAGGGGCTGATTTCAGTTCTGCTGCCAGAGGTTTTTAGATTTTGGAAAGAGGGGATCCTTTTAGTCTTGATACTGACGTTGGTGATGGCTCAAGGAAGTGATCTAAATAGCTTTTTTGCGCGTTTCAAGACTTCAAAAGTCTATGTTTTATCGTTTCTATTTTTGTGTTGGGGACTGTTTTTGATTTGTATAAATCCAGATAAATCGACCACACTTACCGCCTTTCGCTACTTAGGGCTTGGGTATTTGGTATTTTTAGTCGTCGGACTTTTGCTAGAAAATATATCTAAAAAAGACACGAAAAAATACCTCAAGACGTTTGTGACTTACTTTGTGGGATCGGCTTCTTTGTCAGTGTTATTTGGTTTCTGGGCTCAGTTTGGTGGAGGGTATGATATCCTTGGGAACCTCTACTCGATGACGATCTCCTCGTGGGTCCCAGGGCAAGGAATCCCGATCTATCATCAGACGAGTGAAGGGTTAGTACGAATGCAAGGGGGCGCGTCGGGACCAGTCGCTTTTGGGCATTTACTCGTCTTAGCGCTCTGGGCGAATCTGTTTGTCATCAAGCCGAAGATTTGGCTCTACTATCGGTTGTCGTTTTTGGTGACGGTGTTGTTACTCGCTGGGATCTACTACAGCGCGAGTCGAGGCGCACTTTTGGGGGGGAGCTTCTTGTTGAGTATATTTTTTGTTCAATATATTGTAAAAACCTTCAGTTATCTAGCCTCTGGGAAACAAGGGCTTATGAAGAAAATTTCTCGCGTGCTCCGGCGAGGCTTCTTTATGCGGCGGATCTGGATCATCCTCCTGGCTTTATTGGGACTTAACCAGATGACGGATATTGATATCTTAGAAAAACTTCCAAAAATTAACCAGATTACTGAAATGCGGATCAGTGATAGCGACCACCTGACGCGCCCACTAGAAGCCCTTGAGATCTGGAAAACAGCGCCCGTTTTAGGGAACCTTGGTGAACTTGGGCCGGCCGCTCGAGCTAAAAATTTAAACGAAAACAACAATGACCAAGCGCCAATCGCAGAGAACGTTTGGATCGACTATCTAGCACAATTAGGGCTATTTGGTTTCTTACTAGCCCTTGGGGTATGGGGGCTTGTTTTTTGGGAAACAAGGTTTAGGACTAAAGTCTTGTTAGTCATTTTCTTAGGACTAACACAACTCGCCACACTTTTTGATATGACGCCAGTCAGTCTCGCGTTTTTTACCCTACTCGCCTTGAGTTTTAGGGGGGACAAAATAAAGTTTTCCATAAAACACTGATTTTACGATTAACTTTTTTTTATAAATGGCTTCAATCCACGTAGCAAACCTCATCCAGATGTTTGGGTATTCGCTGCTTTCTTTTTTGATCGCAACGGTTTCTTTCCCATTTTTTATAAAATTTGTGCAGAACTATAAACTCACCCAAAAAATTCG
>CALIGR010000058.1 GCA_938021445.1 uncultured Candidatus Altimarinota bacterium | reverse complement strand
TCTCGGTTTTCTGAGACGAGTAAAAACGTAGCCCAGTCGCTAGAGAAATATGAAATCTCAGCGGCGGGAGATATGATCTATCATTTTGTCTGGGATGAGTTTTGTGATTGGTACTTAGAGGCGTCTAAAGTAGAGCCGAATCCAGAAGTTTTGCTGTTTGTGTATCAGAATATATTGAAGCTGGTTCATCCACTCTGTCCGTTTGTGACGGAACAGATCTGGAAAGAATTGTTTAGCACGGATGAATTTATCATTAACCAGGATTATCCAGATTTAGATTTAGTAAATAAAAAAGCTGAAGCCCAGTTTCTGACGCTGCAGAAAATAACCAACGAGATCCGAAAAGTGAGAGCCGAAAAAAGTCTTAATCCTAAAGATAAAATTAAAGGATATATGAAGACGGACAATTTTGCTGGTAGGGAAATTGTAAAATTCTTGGCTAATTTATCTGATCTAGAAGTGTCAGCAAATATTGAAAAACCCGAACATTCAGCGACGCTTGTGGTTGATAATTTAGAAATCTATATTGAGATTCCTTTTGATGCGGAGGGAGAGAAACAGAGACTAAAAAAAGAGATAGAAGGACTCACCCAAAAAATCGGTAATCTTGAAGGGCGTTTGAGTAATAAAAGCTATACCGAAAAAGCTCCAGCGGCTTTGGTGGATCAAACCAAAAAAGAACTGGAGCAATCTAAGCTCGAGAAAAGTAAACTAGAGCAGGAACTGAGTAAATTTTAATTTATTATGAAGCCAGAAGCACTCGCTAAAGTATTACGAAACATTGGGCCTGTGTGCTCAAAGCATCTCGTCCAAGCTGGGCTAGATACGCCTGAGAAATTAAAAAAGATTGGAACAGAAGAAGCCTATTTACAGCTTATCGGGAAAGGGGGGCTTAAGTGCTGTTTTAACTCGGCTTATCTTTACGCGCTGGAAGGCGCGATTACTGATACCGACTGGAAAGCTATTCCGGAAAGTAGAAAAATGGAATTGAAACAGTTTATGTCAGACTTAAAGCAGTCTTTATAAACCCCCTGAGATTCCGGATCAAGTCCGGAATGACACTGATTATTATCGCTCGATGAAGGTGGCGTTGGTAAATCCTGGTGGTGGGAACTGAACGACTCGACCGTCATAACGAATGACCATAGCGGCGTGGTTTGGATCACAACCGTAGGCGTCGCTCCCAGGGACACAGTCAGCGGTGTTGAGTTGTGTGCCCGCATCAGAGTCATATTCTGGAATATAGCTTCGCATAAAGTGGAGATCGTATTTTTGGGCATAGGTTTCGCTCGACAAACTGGTGTCAGCCGTATTTCCCCACGGAGTGAAGTAGGTAAGCTCTCCAGCTCTTTTTAGGCCGCCTCCAAGCGTATTGTGAGTGAGTATGGTTCCCCGGAGAAGTAGCTGAGTGTCGTTGTCATCACTGGCGCCATTGGTGACATCAGCGGTAGTTATATTGCCTGTGGTTGAGACGATGAGGCTTGATGGGATGGTCATAAGTGCTCCTTCGGTGAAGAACGTTCCAGCGATATCTTTAATGTTGTTTTTAATAAAAATGTTTCCGGTGCTAGGGGCTTCGGTTACGGTTTCATTTACGAGGATAAATCCAAAAGAGTCTTCGGTTGAAGCGTAGGCGATATCGCCCTCGATGATAAGATTACCATCTTTGATAAGTAGTGTATTCTGCCCACTTGGAAGTATGGTCGTGGTTCCGCTGGAGCCAATAGTTACATCGTGCCCATCTATGACAATGATATTGGTTTCGCTATCGAACCAGTTAGCATTAAATGTGTGAAAAGTACTTACCCCCTCAAGATCTTTGGGCTCGATTCCTCGAGTTATCCGATATGCGTTTTCAAATACTTCTTCTCGAATATCTTCGATGGAATATCCAGGCCCGATAGGAACGGCATTGAAATCCTGAAAGACCCCTCGTCCTTTTGATCCCAGAAGTTTACCTTCTACCGAGACTCCGAGTAATCCGAGTGTGACCGGTGTGGTGTCGTGATCATCTCCACCGGCGGAATCAGGAATACCACTTCCGAGTGCACCACTCGGGTAACGGATGAGCTCGGTCGTTGTATCTCCATCTATATCGACCTGATAAGAAATATCAGAAGAAAAACCTATCCCTCCAGCAACAAGAGCGGACTCGGCATTCAGGACGAGCCGAGGATACTCGGTTTCACCGGCTGGGTCGGGGATAGAAACTCCGGTTGGGTCAAAATCCATATCTTCAAGTGTAAATTCAACCGGCAGGTCATGATGAGTTAGATACGCGATCAAGCTACTAAACCCGGCAGTGATGCCTGAATATATATTGGGCGTGATTATAAAACCGGTTGGGGCATTGAGTAAAAATACGGGGGGGGTCGGTTCAAGAGCTAAGAGTATTTTTATCCAGGGGATAAAACCAATACTAGGAGCGTAATCTCCATATTCAAAAGTGACTAAATCGCTCGTGTCGACGGAGCCGTCTGCATCGATAGAGGGGATGTCCATCTGGAGGCTAAAACTAAGTGGTCCTGTATTGCCCAAATAAGCACCAACTCGAGTCATTGAGGGAGTCCAAGCGATCATTTCTAGCGGAAGGCTCATTGCATCACTACTGGTGGGAGGGATGGTAAAGCTTCGAGTGCTCGTACTGGCTGGGATCGAATCAAAACTAGACTCTCCTGGCATTTTTATCATGACCCCGTCTCGAAACCCAACGGCCCCAAGTTCACTCCGGTTTCCATCATTGGGAAACTCTGAGTCAGAATAGATGTATCCAGCAGTTCCTTTTAGTTGGGTGACGGGATTTTCATAGCTGTCTAAGAGTGTTAGCGTGAGGGTACAGACTTCCTGCCCATTGGCTTCAAGCGAGAGGTCATCACATTCAGTGGCGGTGCTCAGTGAGGACATTTCAGGGTCAGGACTTCCTGCTTTTATCGTGAAATTTGAGATCTGAGGAGTATCAGCGTTGTCGGCAAAGTCGACGAGCTGTACTGTCGAGGTGTAGGCACCGGCTTGCCGGTAACAAGTGTCAATTGGTGGGTTTGTTTCTTCATCAGAAAATCCAAGAGATTCTAGATCTGACCAAACACAGTGGTCTTTTGGGCCTGAATATCCAGTACAAGGCCCATCTGTCATATCGATTTCTGCAAAGCATGAAAACGTGGGGACAAAAGTACTCTCGGGTGAAAATTCGACCTTGAGTGTTGAGTCAGCCCAGTCAATACCAGAAGACCCAGTAGCGGACACTATCTGAATGCTCAGCGTGAAGCTGAGTAGAAAAAATGAGAAGCTATTAAGTAGTCTTTGCATAGAAATTTATGGTATGTTTACGACTTCGACTCCATCGTTTGCGTAACCGATGATTAGAAATGTGTCAGAGACATTAAGCGAAACGATGCTCCCTCCACTTATTTGTATATTTGTACTTGAGTTGGCGGCATTACTGAAAGTTTTCACAACCAGCCCGTTTGGATCAAAATAAGTAACGACCCCATTTTCGCTGGCCGCAAAATAAGAACCATCATCTTCTACGGCCATAGCGGTGATGACACTGGAGCTGTCCTGGATCGTGACTTTGGAGTTGTTGGTAAACCAGGTTGAAGACTGGTTATACATTTCTTGGATTCGATTTGAATCTAGATGACTGGAAGTGAGAAAGGGAAATGAAACTTTACCGTCTAAGGCCTCAGTGTTACTGTTCCCAGACTTTCTTTTCCCAATGATGAATTGGTTTACCTGATCAAAGCTACTTTTGCTGTCAGCGGTTGTATCAACCAAGACTCCGTCAATGTAGGTTCGTTTATTGGTCCCGTCGAAAGTAACGGCGACAAAGTTCCACCCACTTAAAATTGGGGCGTTGATAAGGGTCTCAGCGGTACCATCTGACCGAAGTTTATTGTCGGTAGTTCTGTAGAGAGCGAAGTCAGTTTTGGAGCTATCTTTTTTGGAAACAATATATCCTCCGTCATCGTTTGCCGGAGCTTCGCTGTGTACCCACGCTCCCGCACTAAGCTCAGTGGCTAAGTTGTAAAAGTTTGCGACATCCTTGAGTCGGTTTCCATCGTCAAAGTCGTAAGACCAGACTTCTGAGCCAGGGAGAGCGGCCACGACATCGACATTTCCATTGTTCTGGACATCGTTTCCTTTTCCACTCACGTCCTCAGTATCGTGCGCCCAGTGACCGACGATATCGCCTCCCATCGGGATACTGGTATAGAGATTAGTCACGACTTGGCGGGTGACGTCAGGATGATTGTCGCCGTTAGCGAAAGTTCCTTTGAAGATCTCAAGCCCTTCGGCCCCTCCTGCGTAGAGTGTTTGGCCATCGGCGGAGACTCCGAAGCTGGAAGATCCAGGGCTTAAGTTTGTAATCGGGTAAGTATCGGTAGACGTGACTGGTTTTAGGATTGAATCTGCGGTACTCACTCCTGTTATGGTGCTGCTATCAAACGGCAGCGATGGGAAATCTTCAAGCTTCCAGATCCGGTTGTAGCTGTCTCCACTGTAATCCCACTGGTACCAGAGATCGCCTTGGGCGGTGAGCGTTACATTTTCATAGCTATTAGAAGCATTGTCGGCATAATTTAGGTGCATATTTTTGCCATCGGAAAGTCGGAACAAGGTGATCCCTTTTTCCGTAGCGGCGGCTAAATAGGTGATGTTGTTGATTGAGACGATGGATAACTCGTTGATTCGAGCGTTTTTGAGCTGCTGCCCTGGCAGTGTGTCCTGAGACCAGTTTGGATCCGTGACATCTCTTGCCGTCATATTGCCTGGTTTGTTTCCGGTATAGGCGAGGCCATTGTTGGTACTCCAAAATCTAACTTTGTCCGCTACGAAATCTAGCGTGGTGAGTCCTCCTTGGCTTCCACTGCGCTTGTACCCAATAAAGATCTGTCCATTATACATCTCAATATTTCCCTCGGTCATTCCCCCAGGGATGGCTTTCCCATTGGCTGAGTCAAATCGCATCCAAAGTGTTTGGGTGAAAAGATCAAAAATATAAAATCCATCATCAGTTAGAACCAGGATAGACAGTTGGGGGAACTGGCTTTCTCCACACCGGTCGTCTGGACCAGAGACAAAGCTACAAGTGCCATCGGCATCATCTTTTGTCTCAGTAAACCAAGAAGCCAAGAAGTTTTCTGACCAAGAAGTGAAACTTCCACTGTTGACGTCATAAATTTCAACGTCTAGAATATTTTTTCCATCTAGAAATTGGATGACACTTCCGGCGGCACCAGTCCCAACCGCGGATCTGCTCGCTCCGCAATTGCTCGTTTGTATAAAAGTCTGTCCAAGTGGTTGAGAACTCGTTTCTGGGAGCCAGTTGCTGGTAATACAGTTGTCCCCAATAAGTCGGAACGGGAAACAACCGTCGAAGAGTCGGAAATCACATCCGGGAACACAAATACTTCCATCTAGTAAAAACCCAGGAGCACACTGCCCAGCACAAGCGGCTCCGTTTTTGAGATCACGATAGCCTCTCTGACTTGAACTAAGGGCACAGGGGATTTCGGAAGGCGTGCAGAAAGCATCACTACTATTGCGGTGGAAGAAATCACTGGTTGGGTTTGTTCCACAGGCATGAGAATCATAAAGAGTGGGATCGGTACTTTTGTTAGAGACCGGGTCATCAATATTGAGATTGATGTAAAGGCCGGGAGCTGAAGCAATAGTCGTACTCGAAACAGATGAAGCCTGAGTAACCTGGTTTTCGTCTTTGACTTCCACGGCGGCACTTATAAAGTTTGGCGTCACCGGATCGTACCAATCAATAGAAATTTGGGCGTCTGCCGGAGTGGTGCAGTTCCCGACTTTATCACAAACTTGAAATTGTCTGGCGGCGCTCGTGTTGCAGGCGAGACTATCGTCACAGAAATTACCACGAACCTCAAAGTCGAGGTTGTCTTGGTGGCACCCTTGGTTGTCGGTACAAGTAGCAGAGACGCTCACGGCTTGGTTTTTGTAAGTACCTTTTATGTTTTTCAGATTGTTTTTATCAGAGAGGATTTGAGGCTCCAGGCTTTGTATTTGAGTCTCCAGATCGTTTATCTGACTCTGGATACTATTTGGGTTTGTGGGGGCATTTTTAACCAGGGCGTCTCCGACATTTACGTTTGGGATATCGCTCCCGGTGTCTATGTTACCGAAAAGGGCCTGAGGAATATTGATCCCCATATCATTTGTCAGATTGTTGATGGTTCCGGAGAGTGCTTGCAATAGTGATTGCTTAACACCAATTTGTGCTTGAATAGCATTTAGTTGATCCACATAACTTTGATTCCCCGGATTATTGAGTACAAGCTCGATGAGGATGGCTTCGTTATTTTTCATGTCCCGCAGACGCTGCATTTCTTCGTTTCGTTTGAAGATTTTAAAAAGTCTTTGTTGATAGAAATTTGGATTTTCACCCTGCTGGTACGGCGTAATCTTATCTTTTAAAATTTTTCGTGCTTGGATTTTGAGCCTTAAGTTGTCGAGGTCACTAAGGTGGCCACTGTTGGCGTCTCCTTCAATAGGCCTGATTTCTGAATAAACAGGAGGCCGTTGGGCTGCTGGGACGGTGTCGTAGACAAAATTAACGGTTGGGGCCACTCGATCAAAGCCAACAGTTCGAACAGAAGATTCAGCCTGGTCAAAGTCCCACTCCCCACTGACTTCATTGAAATTACTGTATCTCCAGTCGGTTGCATACCATCCACTGGGAACCTGAAAAAAAACTTGAAGACTCCAATCCCCATCTGGGAGCGAAGTCGGGGCATCAACTTCGAAGAGATATTCTTTGTTTTCAGTTGTGGTGTAGCTGGTGGATTCGACATAAAAATCATTCGTCGCGTCTGTCGGATCAAAGAAACGAACAACGACTCGGTTGAGTCCGTCAAAAAAGAGTCCTTCTTGGGTGAGCACATTGAAAATTCGGCCTTGAAAATTAACGATCTCAAAATTAGCAAAGTCTCCACTGGCACTTGGGTTGTAGGACCAATTGGTTACGGGGTGGAACCAAAAAACTTTAAGTGAAGCCGAGGCGGTTGTCGTGAAAAATAGACTTGAAGCGAAAGCAAAGCTAAGAGCCCATAGCATGAACTTTTCAGGTTTCTTTTTTACTAATTTTAGAAATACTAAAAGTATAATAACAAAAATAATGCCGCCCCAAAACCACCACTTGTTGGTGGAGTTAACTGGGTCGAGTACTTCTTCCATTTCTGGATCGATTACGGGGATTGGTTTTTCAAGTGTAATAAACTCCGTTTCCGTCTTTGTCTCGGGCTCACTGGGTTCAGAAAGATCGAAATCTCGTTTTTTGGTCCCGAGAGTTTGGTTTCCGTTCAGTATTTTAGCCTCTAAAAATAAACTACCTCCTCGATCGACTCCTTCGACTTCAAAGACCTGATTCCAGTTGCCACTCTGATTTACGACTTCGTTGAGGTTGTTAACTTCAAGTTCGCTGACACTACCGTTTGATCCGATTTTTGAGGCGATGAGCTCGATCTGGGTAAGTGTTTCCTCTTGAATCCCCGAAGTGAGCCCTCGAACCTGAATTGTTGCTTTTTTTAAAACTTCATCATAATCAATATCGATTGACTCAATCGCTCCAAGTACACCCTCTCGAGTAAGTTCTTTGGCGAGCACCCCCGTAATGGCTTTTTGATCCTTTCCAAGCATGATAAGCTCGACTCGATAAAGGCCTGGTGTTTCTGGGTAAGTAAGGTTAAATTTTATAGTTTTAGTTTGCTTTCCTTTAACGATTTCGGTTTTAAGGGCTTCTCGTTCTATGAGAAGCTCCTCTCCGTTTTTTACACTGGCGATTTTGACAAGTGGCTGGAACTGGACCGATAGATTTGAGAGATTTTGAAAGCTAAAGACTCCGTCGACTGTATTATCCTGCTTGGGATCTAGTTGGAGATTGTTTATGAGGTATTGAGGCCGGAGAATAGTGACCGGAATTTTCTGAGACCCAACCCCTAACGCTGTTTCGTTGAATTTACCTTCAACCGAGAGTGTAGAGTTTTCGGCTAGCCCGGTTTCAGGCACTTGTATCCGAAACGTATGCCCTTCTGATTTGAAGATCTCTTTGTCAATTTCCACTTCATTTTCATACAAAGTTTCTCCGTTTGGACTTGTTATCTTTAAGCTAAGACCGTCTATAGGCATCGATTCAGCCGCAAAAACTTTCCCTTCTAGCTGGTTTTCATACAGAGAAGGGAGGAAGTTAATTGAGAGTGGGCGAATGGTCTCAGTTTTAATGATGGTCACTTGCTGTTGACTGAGCATTTGACGGAGCGCATCAGACTTCGATTCGAGGCTTGGTGTTCTGAGTCGCGATTGTGCTTCTGCCGGCATAGATGCCAAAAACAGGCTACAAAAGAATCCCAAAACTAAACTAAATCGACAAAGACTGAACATCTTTGCAAATTATAAGAAAAATAAGTTCAATGCCGTACAGGTTTAGGCTAATTTGGTTTGCAAATAAGCGGTTTACCAGGTTTTATTAATACTTGATTTGGTAGTGCATAACGACGACTTGGTCGTCTAATTTGGATACGGACTTAAGTTTTAGATCCAGATTAACAGTTTCTGCAAAAAGCCCCAGTCCACTTCCAAAATAGAGTGGGCTAACGGTGATGAGTAAATCATCGATTAATTTTTCTTGCACAAAAAGAGTATTGATCTG
>CALIGR010000057.1 GCA_938021445.1 uncultured Candidatus Altimarinota bacterium | reverse complement strand
CGGAACACCCGTTTTTAGGTTCACCTGCATAATTCCATCTAAAATGCTCTGTGCGACAAATTCATGCCGGTAGATACCACCATCCACGACGAACCCAGAGCAACAGACCGCGTCATAATTATTTGTCATTGCCAGCTTTTTAGCGAGAAGGGGAATCTCAAGACTCCCTGGCGCTTCAAAAAAAGAAATATCGTTTCTGGATTCACCAAGTTTTTCCCACGTCTCAATAAAACTGGTTTTACAATTGTCGGTTATGTCCTTGTGCCACTGCGCCTGAATGTATGCAATCTTCATAGTATGATTAATTTAGTGAATTTGTGGGTGAGTGCAATTGGGTGATGTATTGTGGATTACCAAGGATGTTGACAAATTAATTTACATATCAGAATAAAGTGTTATTAGTTATTTATTGAAAAAAAAATTATATGTCCTCTTTTGATTTAATCGGTTATGCGGAAGAAGTTGATTCAAAACGATCAACACCCAATTACGATGAGTTGAAATCAACGAATGAAGAAGATTTTAGCAATTTCGTTGCCGGACTTAGAGCAGAGAGTCTTCCAGAAGAAGCGAATAAAAAAACTCGAGTTATAGTTTTAGGCACAGGAGGAACTTTTCAGTCTGCAGAAACAGACTCTGGATTAGCTCCAACTGGAACTTTAGCTGAGAGTTTCCAAGCGTTGGGATTGCCGGAAGATCCTACAGTTTCTATAAAGTTGGCAGATTTGATGAATCTGGATTCATCTCAAATGAATGTTGATCATTGGCGTTTTTTGGCAGAAATGATAATTAAGTTGGAAAATGAGGCCTCTGATAAATATGATGCAATTATTGTTACCCATGGAACTGATACCATGGCAAATGGGGCTTCCTATTTATCTTTTATGTTAAAAGGTTTCCCTAAAAGTATTATCTTTACAGGTTCTCAGGTGCCAGCAAGAAAAGCGGATACAGATGCGAAAGATCAATTAGATAGAGCACTAACAACCGCTAAAATTGCTTGTCGCCAAGAAAGGAGAATTACAGAAGTTTTAGTCGCCTGTGGCCTTAAAATCTCACGGGGAACTTGGGCTCATAAAATGGGGGACCACACAACTGATGCTTTTGGTCCTTGGAATCAACCGAATACCCAATTTGATGCGAAAGATTGGGAGGAAGCTATGCGTAATGGTACCTTGGACAAATTATCACCAGCACATTTAGACTTTGGAACCGGTAAGAACAGAGGGGATCTAGAGTTTGCATCTCACGCAATTGAATATGCTAAAAAAGGTGCTTTTGAACCTTTCACAGGAGTGACGATGCCTGCGAACATTATCCCTGCTAGTTTAACCGATAAGACAGCAGTTGACTTTGCGCAACACATAATTGATCAAAGAGTTTCTGTCTTAACACAATTGGGGAGTGCAACCGCAGATGACGCTTTAGTCGACATTGCCATGAAAGCAGCTGAAGAAGGTAAGCTTATTTTACTTCAAGCACCGTTTCCTGATTCTGCAGTTGAAGCCGGTACTTATTCTGCTGGTGCGGCAGTACGAAAACAAATTGGGAGCTTGCAACGAAGTTTACCAATAATTAATACTTCTCCCGCAGCATTTTCAGCTAAGGTTAATTTTTTATTACACCAGCAAGGGCTAGCGGGGGTTGCCCCACCAGAAGAAGGTAATTTAGGCGTTATTTATAAAGCTGACCAAGCCCGTAAATTCTATGATGCAATGGAGCAGAATATGCTAGGCGAGTTAGTATAAACAGAGTTATTTAAAACATCATATTAGGCTTATGTTGCTGAGCGAAAACAGAACTCCTATAGAAGAGCTTGATGGTTTATCTCAGTCAGATTTATTATTGATAGGGGGGCCAGTGATTCCAGTTGAGTCAAATTCCGCTAGGCCAGTTTTATATGATATTGATCCAGTAAAATTATCTGGATCAGTGAAGGATTTAGACTTGATGAAGATTAAGCTTTCTAGCTGTTACTGGGACCGATCAAAAATGAGCGAGCGTTTGAGAGAAGCACAAAGAGCTTTGGAGGACATGGGTAACCGGGTTCATGATTTAATTCCAAGTACTCGCTACTTTCCTGCTAAATGCTTAGTTGGAGAAACTACTCAGGAAGTTGCGGCAGTTTTGACTGAGCGATGTAAAATCGAGTTTTCGATTTATCATTTAGTCGTTTATATCCTAAAAGAAAAATACGAATTACTTGCTTCAGGTGAAAATCTTGGTGTATACGAACTTGGTGATTACTCGTCACCTGATGTATTTTTTAGTGAATATGGGATTTCGATAAATGAGGCTATAGAAAGAGTGAGAAATAATCCTCAAATAATGAAGCAATTGTCAGACTTAGTTCAAGCGCTAAATATGATGCGTGACGATCTAAATACTTTTATGGATTTGACTACTGATAATTTGAGTGTGGTTAGTGGTCGGGATCAAGGGGCTCAAAAATTAGCTTACATTGATTCATTTGGGATAGGGCATCCTAATCCATTCTTTACATCTGAATTAGGCAATGAGCCTATGGAGAAACCGTCACTGAATGCACTGGCGATGGCTGTTTATCACTTGAAGAACCCGGCCTAAACAAAAAAACCCTCATTCGAGGGTTTTTTTAGTTTATACTTTTTAAATAGTGCTTAACTTTTCTTGTGATCCGGGTGGAACGCGTCGATCGTTTTTTGGTTGAGACGTTTGAGTTCTGAGATTGGGAATGGTCGGAGCAGTTCCCATCCAAGATCCAGACTCTCGATGACGTTTCGATCAGAATCAAACCCTTGTCCAACGAAGTCTTTTTCAAAGGCTTCAGCAAATTTTAGGTAGATCTTATCGATATCAGAAAGTGAGCTTTCTCCCAGTACAACGGCTAGCTCTCGAACATCTTTCCCTCGAGCGTAACACGCGAAGAGTTGATCTTTAAGTTTACTGTGATCGTCTCGTGTTTTCCCTTCTCCCATCCCAGCACCGGCCAGACGAGAAAGAGACTTAAGTACGTCTACAGGAGGCGCAATTTGTCTTTGGTGAAGATTTCGATCCATCACAAATTGTCCTTCGGTAATATATCCAGTTAGATCAGGGATCGGGTGCGTAATATCATCTTCCGGCATCGAAAGAATTGGCATCTGTGTTACAGATCCTTTAGCGGTTTTGATTCGTCCTGCTCGTTCGTAGATGGTAGAAAGATCCGTGTAGAGGTATCCAGGATATCCTCGTCGACCAGGCACTTCTTTACGCGCGGCAGAAACTTCACGAAGGGCTTCGGCGTAATTGGTCATGTCGGTTAGGATCACGAGTACGTGCATGTCTTTTTCAAACGCGAGGTACTCAGCGTAAGAAAGCGCCATCCGTGGAACTGAGATTCTCTCAACTACCGGATCAGCGGCGGTATTAATAAAGAGGGTTGCTTTTTCAATCGCCCCAGTTCGTTCAAATTCTTTCTGGAAGTACATCGCTTCTTCAAATGTCACTCCCATGGCTCCAAACACTACGGCAAACTCTGAGCCGTCATTTACTTTCGCATTTCGGGCGATTTGTACCGCGAGCTCAGAATGAGGCAGCCCAGATCCAGAGAAGATCGGTAGTTTTTGTCCTCGTACAAGCGTATTCATCACATCAATAGTTGAAACCCCAGTCTGGATAAAGTCAGAAGGAAAACTTCGAGAGTAAGGATTGATCGCTTTCCCAGAAATATCGATTTCTTTTTCAGCCACAACGTTAGCGCCACCATCGATTGGTTTACCAGCTCCATTAAAGATTCGGCCAAGCATATCAGGAGAAACTCCAAGTTTCGCAATTTTTCCAAGAAACTTAGCTTTTAGTCCTGTAGTACTAAGACCTTGAGTCGACTCAAACATCTGGACCATCGCTCGGTCTTGATTGGCTTCGAGTACTTTCCCCATTTTAGAATTTCCTTCTTCATCAATTACTTCTACCAGTTCTTCATACTTTACACCACTGACGCCGTCTACTACGAGAATTGGACCGGCAATGGCCTGAATTGAGTCATACGCTTTTTGCATAGTTTTTTAAACTTAGATTAAATCGCGCGGATTCTATGGTAGATATGGGTAATGTCAATGCTTTGAAACTGATTTTTTTTGGTAAACCAAAATTCGGGCTTCGTCTTTGCTTGATTGGTGTTCTTGGATCGTACCGGGCCAGTCTTTAATCGTAAATATGTAAGAAATAAGTTTAGCGCCTGGTTTCATTTCTTTGATCACTTTTGTTTTTACCTTTTTATTAACCGTCTCAGGGAGTCCAAAGACATATAAGACATCTATGACCGAAAAATCATGTTTGAGGGCATTTCCAAAGATGATTTTTAGGTTTTTAGGTCCAGTAATCATCTGTTTTATCCGAGCATAGACATAGAGCCACAGTGCTAGTTCGATCCCGATGACTTGAGCCTCAGGGTTTTTTCGCGCGATATAAGTACAGACACGTCCATCACCACACCCCATTTCTAGAAAAATCTGTCCCGGTTTTAGATCACTATATTGACTGATGCGCTCGAGATCTTGCTTCTTGGTTGGGACCCATGGCGCCAGAGAAAGTGCGGCCAGAGCAATCGGTAGAAGCAAGATAAAACAAATAAGAGCGAGAGAGGTGCTAAACATTTTTTAGAGTTTACTCTTTTTATTAAATCTCCCAAACCTTGTTTTAATCTGTCATTCCCCGGCTCCGACCGGGGAATCTCTCGAGAGTGATAAGCTCAGAATAGGTTGTACTAGCTTGAGTCTGATACTGTAAAATTTACTCCTCAAAAAATACGAAAGATCCCCCGACCCCTGCCTGCCGGCAGGCAGGAAGTCTTGAGATGACATCAGACTATTATTTAAGGTGTATTCGTGATATAATAGTCTGATACTTATGACCGAATTGTTTATCTGGCTTGGGATTTTATTTTGTGCAGCGAAAGCGGCGATGTTTTCAGGCCTTAATCTGGCCTACTTCAGTGTGCCGTATTTACGGTTAAAAATCTTAGCGAGCGATGACCCAAAGGCGGCAACACTCCTGAAGCTTAGAGAAGATTCCAATTTTTTGCTCGCGACGATCTTATGGGGAAATGTCGCTTACAATGTTTTACTGACCTTGCTCACGAGCTCGGTACTTACCGGCGTCGCCAGTTTTCTCTTTAGTACGATTGTACTGACACTCGTGGGGGAGATCATGCCGCAGGCGAC
>CALIGR010000056.1 GCA_938021445.1 uncultured Candidatus Altimarinota bacterium | reverse complement strand
CGCTTCTAACAAGAGGTGTTTATGACTATCAATTAAGCTGGATTTTGACTGAGCCAATTTCCCCCAAAGCATAAAGACAAGGTTCTCACGATTGTCTGACAGTTTTTTTATCACTTCATCCGTAAAAAAATTCCAGCCGATGTGACTGTGTGAATTAGGTTTCTTGCGCTCGACGGTAAGGGTTGAGTTGAGCAACAAAACGCCCTGAGAAGCCCAAGAAGTTAAGTTTCCATCTTTAGGCATTTCAATCTCTAAATCTGAAGAAATTTCTTTGTAGATGTTTCTCAGGCTTGGTGGTAATTTTTGATCTTTCGGGACCGAAAAGCTCAATCCTTCGGCCTGTCCTTCACGGTGATAAGGATCCTGACCAAGAATAATCACTTTGACTGACTCAAATGAAGTGAGTTTGAAAGTCCTGAAAATATCTTCAGCTTTTGGATAAATCACTTTTCCTGATTTCAATTCTGTTGCTAGAAAATTTTCTATTGAGTTAAAATAGGGCTTTTCTATCTCATTTTTCAATTGAGTCATCCACGAGTCTGGAAGATCGAGATTTGTCATGAATTCTAAAAATTCTAGAATATTAATATAAATGGAAAACGTACTTTCTCTTCTTAAACAATTATCAGTCGATTATCAATTAATCGAGCACCCAATTTTTTCTGGCGTGGGAGCCTCAACCGCTTACCATCAAGAAAAGAAACTACCAGGGTCTCGTGTGAAAAATTTATTTTTAAGAAATAAGAAGGGCAATCAGCATTTTCTATTTTGTGTGAAACCGTTTAAAGAGTTTGATAAAAAAATATTTAAAGAACTTTCAGGGCACAAATGTGGTTTTGCAGATAGCCTCAGACTCGAGCAAAATTTAGGGCTTAAGCCAGGTCATGTCTCCCCTTTTGGACTTATCAATGACAGCGAAAAACACGTACAGGTCTTTTTTGATCAAGATCTGTTGGAAGAAGATTTTTTGTACTTTCATCCAAACCTTCCTGAAGCGAGCCTCCAGATCAAGCCAGATGATATACTAAAAATCATTAGTCATCTTGGTTATGAAGTTCAAGTAGTAGAATACTTGTAGGGAACAGATATTATCTGTTCCTAAGAATATTGTTTTTTTATGAGAAACGGCCAATAGCTGTTCCCTACCGGTTAAATTTTGAACTCTTGAAAAACTCCGGGAAGTAAGCTGTATGTCTCTTTATTTTTATGGTTGGAAATTTGGCAGCACAGGCTTCTTCATCAAACCCCTGATCATATCCAAGCAGTATCTGATCTGGTGATTCTTCTGCTATCGTCTTCCAAAAGTCCCGGTCTTCTCTCCCCAGTCGGACTTTTACGTTTTTGAAACTCTCAAATTCTTGCCTCACTCGCTCGAGTCTAGACTCTTCACTGTTTCTGGGATTTTTTCCTTTGATCTTCAAAACAGTTGTATCTCTCGCCACGATGATGACCAGCTCGTCACTCTGGTTATACGCTGACCACCCGAGCGATTGGTGCCCGAGGTGAAAGTGATCGAAAGTGCCGGCAATAAGCGTTTTGATGTCTTGATCTTATTGCCCGGACTGGGATTCACAAGATTTTGGAAGTTTAGTGCGGATGCCCATTCTCCATTAAGTCATTGTACACATAAATTGGGACAATCTCCTTTAGAGACTCGAAATCACCCAATCTGATAACTCTTTTTGCTTCTGATGAAGAAGTAAATCTTTCAAAACCAGATATTGTTCGAACTTCAATTAAAGGAAACCGCGTTCTCCATTTAGCCTTTTTTGCTTCAATTTCATTTTTGTCACCTACAAGAATTGCAGCTCTTTCTGAATACGTGTTTGCTAAATCATAGACTCTTGCACTTGGATCATTACATATAATTAAAGAATCTGTGTTTTCTACTAACTCTAGAGAGTTAACAATCCAGTCCACTTTTCTATTCAAGCTCACTTCTAGACTGCCTTTTGTATAAGCTCTAGGCAGCACCAAAATACGCTCATCTGGATACTCGTTAAGTGCTATATTAATAGCCCCAACATGCCCTAACGTTAGAGGGTTAAAGTTACCTTTAAATATCAACGTGTTGGAATCTTGTTCGCCCTCCAAAAAATCAGCTAAATTATCTACTATTTCCATTAAGCCGCAATATTAATTTCACAGATCTGCCTATAGTCTTCATATGTTGCGCTTGCACCAGCTTCAATGAGTTTTTCATCATTATGGAAAACCGAGCTCTTTATACCAATAACCCTATTAATACCAGCATTTACTGCTGCCCTAACGCCTTGAGGTGAGTCCTCGTAAGCTACGACCGTGCCTAATTCAGGATTCACTCCAAGATTGCGTAAGGCATGCAAGTATAAATCCGTTTCTGGCTTCTTTCTAAAACTTGTCCCGATTGATCTAAAAAATACTCTATTAACTGGTATCAGATCTCTTATGCAGCAGGGTAAGAATTCATGAGCAGACCTATGTCCATTCTTCGCACTGGAATTTGTAACAATACCTAAATCACAACACTGATCTACGAGTAAACGTAGATAATCTACCGATCCTGGAACCAAAAAAGTATCACTTTCTTGCTCAATTGCTCTAAATTCACGGTAGGTTTGCTCGTTTACTGGACCTAGCTCAAATTCTTGATAAAACAACTCCACAAAACTTCGTGTTCTCAGATCTAATCGCCCCTCATCTTTAAACTTGTTGAGCAAATCGTAAACACGATCCTGATCAAGATTGACACTATAATATTGATCTAAATAGTTTCTTATAGCCTGAACTTTTGATTTTGTAGAATCTAAAAGTGTACCCCCTAAGTCAAACAAGTGCGTTCTCTCAAATTTCTTCATTGTTTTCAAACATTTAACTAGGAGTCATAACCAAGATATTTAAGTAGTCGCCTTCTTACGATTCTTCTAGACTGTACATAGGCTGGGTTATGTTTACGATTATGTACTTTCAGTCTAGTCTCAGCCCTTCGAGTAAAATACTGGGCAGCAACATCATCAGTATAAGCAGGTACTAATCCCATCATTTTTAATCGAAGTGCCGTATCCATAACTAACCCATAATCCTCACCAGTATTCTTGTAGATTGGTGAAACCGGATATCTTTTAATAAATCTTGTATTATAAAAGCCTCCTTTGCCTGGTATATTTGGATGGCCGCTATCCAAAGAAGCCGCCACCGCCATAGGCTCATCAATTTTTGAATAGCAATTATGAATATGTCCTTTTTCCCTAACCACAAATTGCGGTGAGTAAGCAAATAAGTCATCATGTCCTTTCGTATCGTTACCCCTTCTTATCAAGTCATACATGGTCGCCAGGTATTGGTCTGAGTCTGGAAAGTCATCATCATCTGTTAAAAATGTATAAGGCGTCTCAACATCTGCTATATCAATAGCATAGTTTTTATTAATAGTTGCTCCGACACCTAGATGATTTGAATTAACATATGCAACCCTTCTGTCCTGTGACATAAAATCAGCAGCAACTTCTTGTGTTTGCGGGTTTAGCCCATTATCACATATAAGAAAATTCACATCCCCCAAGGTTTGGTTTGCAAAACGCGCCACAGTTTCTTGCAGTATTTCTGGACGATCATGAGTGCTGATAATAACATTTACTTTTTCCATGCAAAAACTAAATAAACTTTATTTATTTTTTGTCAACTAGTATTAGATAGATTCTAAGAGTAAGTGCAACAGGAGGTAAAAAGTAACCTGTTGTAGAATGAAAAAATATGAACAGATCGGATACGGAGATATAGTGAGGCTAGAAACTCACTTAAATAATGGGATGAATCAAAATGAAATAGCGATAAACCTGAGCCGAGATAAATCGACGATAAGTCGCTTGATTAGGGGTAACATAGATGAAGATGGAGTGTTTAGGGCTGAGAGTGCGTGGGAAAAGATCTGTGAACGAAAACGGTGGAAGTCTGGTCAGAATAAAGTGCTAGATGATGAAACCTTAGAGAACTATGTGTTAGAGAAAATTCATCTATTTTGGACACCGGAGCAGATAGCCCAAAAGTGGAGAGATAAAGCTAATGAGAGCCTATGCCATGAAACGATTTACCAGTACATTTATAAGTATGAGCCTAAGCTGATAAAAATCTATCTAGCTCGTAAAGGCAAAAAGTACCGATCTCAAAGAGAGAAGAAGGCAAAGTACTGTATTCCTGATATGAGGATGATTGGAGAAAGACCAGAGATCGTAGAACAGAGAAAAAGACTTGGTGACTGGGAAGGTGACACAATGATTGGGAAGAATCACCAACAGGCTATTGTTGTGAATGTAGAACGTCGTAGCGGGCTACTCTTTGCCAAGAAAGTTCCTAAAAGAACAGCCGAGAATATAGCCGACGTAACCAGAGATATGTTTAACGACTTACCAGATGAGTTGAAGCTAACGATTACTTATGACCAGGGACGAGAATTTGCTTGGCATCATATCATTGAGAGAGAAAACCAAATGTCGGTGTATTTCTGCCACAAGGCTTGTCCTTGGCAAAAAGGATCAGTAGAGAACACCATAGGTTTACTCAGGCGGTTTATTCCAAAGGGGACAGACTTTGATTCTTTCTCCGACCAGCAGCTTCAAGAATGGGTTGACCTCATCAATGATCGTCCTAGAAAAAGACATAAATACCTAACCCCTAACGAAGTTTTCTATGGTTGCACTTGATTTTAGAATTTGAGAATTTGAAATAGAAGAGTGTTGATGGGCATTGAATTAACTAAAGAATTTCAAGCAGGTGGGGAATGCCTGGCTCTTGAAGGGCGAATATTAGGAACCCCTTATGGGTTTGATTCTTTAGGTACTAATTTTAAGCATAGAGCACTTCAGGTCGCTAATTATGCACGGGGAGTTGAATCGACTCATGGATATGGAGCTCACTTTGAAGTAAAGCCAGAAAATCCCAGAATCCGAATTGTGTTTAGGCCTGGATTGTTGGGTTTTGAGGACATGAAAATGATGCAAGTATTCGCAAAACATCTTTCCGATAAGTTTTCGGCACATGTTTTTTTGCCAGAGTCG
>CALIGR010000055.1 GCA_938021445.1 uncultured Candidatus Altimarinota bacterium | reverse complement strand
CGTGAAATTTTTTAATTCTGGAATCCACTTCTTGATAAAAATACAGTCTGGATCTTGGTCTAATATTTGTTTGGTAGGGCTATAGACACGAATGGTATTAATCCCCACAATCCCAGCCTGCATCTGAAGCTGAGAAAGATGAATCCCTGGCTCGTAGTCTAAAAATATTTTGGCCAGATGAGGATGTATGGTTTTCCAGCTTAAGTGGAGTCCATAGATCGCAAAGCTCACGACCATGGCTCTCATCCGAAAGTTTATAAATCCAGTAGCTTGCAGGCACCGCATGCACGCATCAATGAGAGGAAAGCCGGTTTGTCCATAAGTCCAGGCCTTAAGCTTTTGTGGGTACGGGGCATAAACGATGTTTTCATAAGCCGGGTTAAGGGCTTTAAACTCAATAACCGAAGCGGTCTCAAGTCTCTGTATGAAGTGATCATGCCAGTGGAGCCTGGCGGTAAACGCTCGCAGACTTTTACCCCATTGTTTGGCTTTTTCTGGATCACCATTTTTATGGTAACCCATGGCTTTAAACGTTTCGTGAAAAATGTTTCTCAAACTAAGGGTCCCCCAAGCAAGATGAGGACTGAGTCGTGATCCGTGGGTAAAAGCACTATTAGGCGAAGAGATCCCGCCAGAGTAACCATAGCCTCGTTTATAGAGAAAAGACTGAAGATCTTTTTGGGCTTGTGATTCTGAAACCATCTGCAACTGGTCCCAGTCAATGTGCGGATAATCTGACAGATCAAAAAAGTCAGAAACTTTAGGAATCTTTTTCTGCTGACAGACGCTTTGAAAGGTTTTGGGAAATTTTAGATTTTTCGGAATCGTAATAGGGGAGGATTCTAACAACCTTTGTTTGATAATCGGCTGTCGATCATCTCTCGATTTTAATTTTCGGATCACGCCGTTTTGAGGGACTTCTATCCAGCTTATTTTGTGTTTTTGACACCATTGTAAAACTTTTTTATCTCTGGAGAAAGTCCAATCGTTTCCGGTCTCTTCATGACTATAGATAGCTTCAAAATCCCACTTTTGTCTAAGCACATTAAGGACATCACACACTTCTCCAGTCGCGATGAGGACATCACCATTTCTTTTTCTTAGGTTTTTTTGTAGATCTTTGAGCGCTTCGATCCACGCCCAAACATGCATGGGCGAGTAGTCTGGCTCGGCGATAAGATTGGGCTCAAAAATGAAAATAGGTAAAACCGATTCAGAATCAGTAAGAGCCTTAGAAAAAGCCTCGTTATCAATAAGACGAAAATCTCGTTTGATCCACCAGATAGATTTTTTCATCGAGGTAGATTAATTTTAACGACTTCTTGAGCTTTCTTTTTAGCGGCTTCTAGGGGCCCCGAAAATATAGATTCTTGATTGAGATGTACTTCCCCAGAGCCATCATTTTTTTTGATACAAAAAATTAGAGGCCAGTTTTTAGCTTCACAGTATTTTTCCCAAATGTTAGTTAGATTGATACGGTCAGATGTTTTGAGCGTCATAAAACGAGTTTTGATAGCTCGCTCAAACTGAGCGTTTTCGTGCGCTCTTAAATGATGAGGAACGGATCTTGAGCCAAGATTAATCCCAGATTTTTTTCCGTCTTTTAGTCGTTCGATATGCTTTTCTTTTGGTTTCGACATCGCTCACTGCAGTAAATAATTTGTGGCCAGAGGCCTTTTGATTCCCATTTTCTTCGATTGTGAAAACTCAGTCTGCACACGGGGCATAACTTAGTTTGTGATTTGAGATCACTCATGATTTATGTGGATGATGAAGTTTTCGCAGCCCTGGGATTTCTTTTTGAGCGAGTTTCCAGTAGCTGAAAAAGTTTTTAAAATAGCCCTTTGTGTTTGGATAGCACCAGTCTCGTGGATCTCTTATACCAGGCCAAGCTTGAGTCGCGGGATATTCACGAGTCACAATATTTATATTTTCAGTTCCCTGAGGAAAGAGCTCATTTTGAGAGCCAATAAAAATTTCTAGATCAGCTACTTGTTTCGCCCAGTGAGTGATAAAATTCCATCGATTTGGGCTTAATGGGAAGTCTTTGTGCATGTCTGGATCGATCCATAAAATTCGTCGCCCAGAGTGATCAGCTCGCCATGTTGGGTCCAGATTCCAGATAGAGTAGAGTAAAATATCTTGATCGTTTTCTGTAATAGCGCCAGTGCTTGAGTCCGGAAAGTTATTGGATAGAGACAGTTTTGTTCTCTCTTTTAGTGCTTCTGGTATTTCTAACGTATCGAAATCATCATAGTTTATATTCAGAAAAGTATCGGTCTGTTTGGATTGAGCATATTTATTTAGATTTTCTTGATTAGCGTAGTATTTTTTATGACTAAAACTGCCAACGATCCACTGCCAGCTAAGCGTGTTACTGGCAAGGTCTCCATCAAGTAAATGATAGTACATCCATCGAGAAGGATTGTACCAATGAGTTTGAGCTATGTTGCTGGCAACAGACGCCGTCCACATACGCGCATGGTTGTGCATGTAGCCAGTTTCCTTGAGGGTTTTAATAGATTCATCGAGTGTCTCTACACCGGTCTCGGCTTCAGCTATGTTTTTTGACAGATTGCCGGTTAGTACTTTGCCTTGGGTGTTTCTTAGATCGTCAAAAATTTCATCGCCACGAGCCTGCCAAACTCGATGAAAAAATTCACGCCAGCCAAGTTCGGCTAAGAGTTTTTCAGCGTCTCTTGTTGTATGTTTTTTCAAAACGATATCAGCGACAGTCTTAGTCGAGATAATTCCATGGGTGATAAATGGGCTGAGGTACGTGATGTGCCCGTTTAAAAAATTCCTTGACCGGGCATACTCTATGGGGTTAATTTTTTCGATCCGATTAAGCACATCTTTGTAGTCGACAAAGAAATCAGGAACAGACATGAAGGATTTTAATAAAAAATTTAGAGGATCGGAATAATAACTGATGATAGAAAATTCGGCTATAAAATTGGTTGAAACTTAAAAAAGACCTCCAGCGTGGAGGTCTTTTTAGAGAGAAATTAAAAGAGAATAATGCTACTGTTTCATCCAGACATTCCAGTCAGCGTCAATTTTGTACCACACGCCATTAGGTCCTTCAAAAGCATTGTCTGAGGCAACCATAAAACGACCATTTGTCTGAATCAAAACTGAACCGTCCCGACTCACTCGATTAAGCTGATTGTTTGGACCGAACCACATTTGGCTGACTCTTCGCTTCCAATTTTCTCCGTCTTTACTCATCCAGAGGTTCCCTTCAGCGTCGACTTTAAACCAGTGACTATTTTTATCCATCCAAGTATTATCCGTTGCAGCCATCCAACCATTAGTAGATTTCATCATTGAAGATTCACTTTTCATGTTCATAGATGATTCCATAGACATATTAGTTGAGGCACTCATTGAAGATTTATTTGCTTTCATCCAGAGCTTCCAGTCTGCACTGTATTGGTACCAAGTGCCATTAGCGCCTTCAAACATGTTGTCTGGAGCTTGTGTCCATGTTCGTCCTTCATTCGTGCTCCACCATAGATTTCCATTGGCATCATATTTTAGCCATTTCCCATCAACAGAAGGAAAAGCCTGAGCCGGAACTTTTGACCAGTTTTCACCGTCAGTAGTCCACCAAAGTTGGAGGTCACTATCATATTTATACCATCGCCCATCGGATGCTACAAAGGCTTGATTGGAGACTTCGCCCCATTCTTTATTTTGAGTGTCTTCTACCGCTTCCCAATTTTCACCGTCCATGCTCCACCACACTTGATTGTTTTTGTCGGTCTTATACCAGTGTCCTTTCTCATCCATCCAGCTAGTTTCCCAGGCCTGGTTCCATTCTTCCCCATCAAAGCTAAACCAAAGCGTATTGTCTTGATCATTCATTTTCCACCAGGCAGGAGCTGCCATAGAGGTAAGTGGAATAATTGTTAGCGCCGCAAGCAGAAATAAAAATTGTTTCATAAATAGAGTTAAGTTATAAATTACAAAACCACTGTATATTTAAAAAACGGTGCCGACCAGAACCCCTTGTAGCAATTGCTACGAGTGAGGCGTGTTTTTTAGGTGTATTTCTTTTGTTTTAGGATCAAAGTCCACCAAACCTTCTTTTTGTAGCTTATGGAGTATTCGCGTAACGGTGACACGATTGAGTCCTGTTTTACGAGCTAAATTTTCATGAGATATTTTAAGCGGAATTTTAAATAATCTTCCCCAGAAGCTTTGCTTGAGTTTCTGTTTTAACAAATTAATTTCATACAAAACTTTCTCGTGCGCGGGAAGCGAATATGAATGCAGTTTATATTGGTACTGCTCTTGTCTGGTAAAAAGATAGTCGACCAACTTCAGTCCCATCGAAGGATATTCATCAATGATATTCCAGAAGTCATCAACTGGAACATAGCAGAGTTTGTTTGGCATCCGGGAAACAGGAGTTGTTCTTATTAAAGGGGTTTTGTTCCCACGAAAATCTCCAAATAGATCTCCAGAAAAAAGAGTCTCGATGACAATCTCTTCTTTTCCGGTAAAAGCTATGATTTCGATTTCTCCAGACTTAATAAAAAATATTTTGCCTTTTGTTTCGATGAATTCTCCTTTCTTTACGGTTTGATATTTGAGTTTTGGGGCCACTTTTAAATAAACCTCCTTTGGTATCTTGTGAGCAAAAGGATCTTTTGATTTTGAGGGAATTTTTTTGGCCATGTTTGAGTTCTACTCAAGGCTAATGCTTAAGCTTCAAGAAATGTTAGTATCCGCTACAATGTTACTTGATGAATAAACTTCAGCCACAAAATTTGTTTAAAAATCCAGTGCAGCCCAGAAATGTAGCTCTCACGGTTGTGGGAAAGAATATAAGTGCGATGAGTCGTCATATGCCGCTTAATACCGATCCCTTTATTTATGGAATTGCGGTTAACAATAATTCACAGACGTTAAAAGACTTAAAAAATACAAATTACTTTTCGTTTAACTTTATGTCTTGGGAAGATATCAGTGACACGGATTTTTGTGGGAGAGTTTCAGGCGCGGATACTTTGAAGTTAGAAAAGACAGATTTAGCACTAGAAGACTACAAAGAGAAAACAGATTATATTACTTCAAGCATGGGGGTTTTAATTCTCAAGAAAAAAGAGCTCGTTGATTTCGGCGATCATCATTTGGTGGTAGGTGAAGTTATTGA
>CALIGR010000054.1 GCA_938021445.1 uncultured Candidatus Altimarinota bacterium | reverse complement strand
TTTTGTTTCATGATGGCTTTATCTTAGCGGAAAATTTATAATTTTTACTTTTTTTGGAAACTTTTCTGATGGGGGGCGTATTACTTGGTGAACAGGCCGTTCAATCTGAGAGATCTAGGCCACAATGTCGAAAGTTTTAATTTTCACTTTAAACCAAATTTCGACTCAAAGTTCTATGACTCTCACTTTAGAAAATCAATTTACCAATTAATTATTTATCAAGATGAAAACCAACAAATCAATTGCAATGGGAGTACTAGGACTCGCTTCTGTCTCTCTAATGGGAGGAGCAGTCAGCGCTTACGGTGGCGGAATGGGAGGGGCGGATCGTTATGAACAAATGCGTTCAATTTACATGAGCGCTACCAGCTACGAAGATTTTCAGGCTAAAATGGAAGTCATCAAAGCCGAACGACAAGCCGAACGAGAAGCTTTCAAAAATAGTGTAACTAAAACGGTTACCAAACTTAGTAATGGGGTAGAAGTAACGATGACTTCTGATGATGCAGCGGTCGTTGAAAAACTACAAAACAAACCAGAACGAGAAGCTCGTGAAGGTTCTGAAGTTACAAAAGTGAAAACCAACATCGCGAACGGAGTCAAAGTCACCGTGACGACAGACAACGCCGATCTGGTTGAACGAATTCAGTCTAAAGCTGAACGTGTCAAAAAAGGTGGACGAGGCCATGGTGGGAAACATGGTCGAGGTGGAAAACGAGGTGGACGAGGTCAAGCGCCTTCCGCTGAGTAGTGAGAAAAACGAAGTAAAAACCTTTTAAGCATGAACTTTATGATCTCCCGCCTCTTTCCTAGAGGCGGGATTTCTTTACACTCTTCTTGTCTCAATAATTAGGACTCTTGGTTTATGATGGCTGATTCAAATATGGACTTAACGACGCTTTCTGACGAAGAACTTGTAGTACAATCGCTTCAAGACGTTAATGTTTTTGGCTTGATTGTGGATCGCTATCAAGTGAAATTGATGCGTTATATCCAGCGTATTTCTAACGTCTCTGAAGAAGAGGCAGAAGACCTTTTGCAAGAAGTTTTTCTGAAAGCTTGGGAAAATCTGAATGGTTTTTCTACCAAGCTTAAGTTTAGTAGTTGGCTGTACCGGATTACGCATAATTTGGTCATAGACTCTTTTCGTAAAGCTTCGGCGAGAGGCCAGCTCGAACAGCTAGAGCTAACAGAAGAACTGTATTTACCGAGTAAAGAAGTTATCGAGGCGGAGTTTGATGCACGACTTTCCATTGAGCACATCGCTCAGGTGCTTAAAGCCATGGGCGAGGGACACCGAGAAATGATTGTGCTTTATTTTCTAGAAGAAAAAGACTACGCCGAAATATCAGACATCTTAAAGTCCCCAAAAGGCACGGTCGCGAGTCGTTTGAGTCGAGCGAAAGAAAACTTTAAAGCGACAGCGGCAAACTTAGGTATAAAATTTTAAAACATGAGTCCAACTAAATTATCGGATGCGGTTCTCAAAAAACTAAAGAAAGAAGAAATTTTGCAAAAGCCAAAGTGGCACTTTTGGCTGGAGGGTTTCGCTTTAGGTTTGGCCACCCTGGTCTTTTTAGTTATTGGTATTTTAGCGGCGGCTGTAGTGGAGCTGTTTATTACGGATTTACATCTTTTAAAAATATTTGAGCTTGATTTTGCTGGTGGGCTAAAGTCTTTCTTTATTGGACTGCCTTTGTTTTGGATCGTGGTGCTGGTCGGACTGGTTTTCCTAACGAGCTATCTGCTGAAAAAAAGTGAAACGGGGTATAGGCATCCACTTTGGTTTTGGCTACTTGGAATTGTCGTGATACAAGTGATTGGGGGTGTGCTCTTAGCCGAGTCAAGGTTTGGGAGTAACCTCGAACGAGTTATGGAACATGAAATTTTTAGAAGCCAAAATCTGACCGAACATCGAAATGCTTTTTGGAACCGATCACGAGATGGCGTCCTTGCTGGTCGTATTATGGAAATTGAAGACTGCGAGACTCCTGATCTTTGTATTATTAAGGTTCAGTCAAGAGGGGCGCGGATGTGGGTGGTGGATGTTTCGGATGCTGAATTTTATGGAAATGAGGCATTTAATAATAATCAACGACTTCGCTTTATTGGAGCTAAGACGAGTGAGTCTGAGTTTACGGCTTCAAGAGTACTCCCTTGGCAAAGAGACCGTGCCAGGCAAGGGCGAGATAGAAAGGCTCGTGGCCCTGATCGTTTTAGACCGAACCGAGGGCCGAGGTAGGTTTTAAAAAAGTAAGCTTTAGACAATGAGATTGTGAATTTTGAAATATTCTGTACTAATTTTTATACAAATGTCTGAAACTCAAAAATCCAAAGATTCTGAAGTTACAATATTTTTAGAAAATCTAGAGAGCACTGACTCTGAAAAATTTACGATGATTAAGCTTTTGAGAGAAGTGGTGTTTGAAGTCGATCCAGATATATCAGAAAAAATTATGTATGGGGGGATTATGTTCACGGCGAACGAAGATTTTGGAGGAATTTTTGTGAGTCAAAAACA
>CALIGR010000053.1 GCA_938021445.1 uncultured Candidatus Altimarinota bacterium | reverse complement strand
CTTGGGCTTTGGCATACATCGGGGACGATTTATCCAAACTCAAACACAAAAACGAGCGCGGTAAGCTTTAAAGCGGTAAAGCCAATTTCACAAGTAGTAGATCTTCCAACAAAAGTAGAGCGACACAATGATAATCTTTCGGCTGGATTTAACGGATCAAAAGTAAAACTCCTTCAGGAAGACCTGATCAAACTTGGGCACTTGAGTGCCGGACTTGATACCGGTAAATACGGCCCTGCGACAGAAGCTGGAGTTTTAGATTTTCAGATTAAAAATTCAATTGTTAGTAAATCAGGCGACTTTGGTGCCGGGAACTTTGGACCGACCACGCGAGCAACGCTCAATGAAGCGGTTCATCAGTATGAAGTGACTCAAAAATTAAGACAGCGATGGGATGAAGCTCATTTTGAAAAAAATATCTATAAAGGCGCCCGGAGTGAAGACGTTTGGACGCTTCAAGAGTTTTTGATCAAGAAAGAATATCTAGACCACCAACCGACTGGTTACTTTGGGGCGCTTACAAAAGAGTCACTGATTGATTTTCAGCTAGGCGCGGGACTTATTAGTTCAAGAAATGACACAGGCGCTGGGAATGTTGGCCCAAAAACGCGGGAAGTCTTAAACCAATTCATTGCTCAAAGAAAATTAGAAAAACAACAAGAAAAAGAACGATCTATAGCGTATCAAGACAATCGAAAACAACTTCGATTTCTCGCTGGAGAAACTCCAGACAATAACTTAGCGAGCCGATAACATGCCACACAAAGCCCCAAATGCCGATTTTTTACACCTCTTCAGAATCAAAGTAGATTATGAAATCTTAGAGGTGGGTATTTTCCAGCTCTTCTTTAATCTTGGGCGAAACTTGATCGTGCTTTCTTTGATCTATCATTTTTATGTCAATCTAGAGTATACGCTCGCACAAATCTGTTTGTTTTATGTTGTTGCGAATGTTTTCTTTTTTCTTACAGCGCCTTTGGTGGGTGGTGTTATAGAAAAAGTTGGAATCAAGCATAGCTTGGCTCTTCGTGCCGTTTCAGCCACCTTCTATTGGCTTTCAATTGGTCATATTATCTCAGCAGACTTCATGACGTCTTTACTGATGATGATGCCTTTAATGGCGTTAAGGTCTTTTGGTGGAAACGCTTCAGCCGTGGCTTATGATATTTTCTTAAGCCAACATTTGACGAAGGGCTCCAATGGAAAGGCCTTGGCCGGTATGCAAATTGCGATTGCGGCGTCTACCATTATAGCTCCAATTCTTGGAGGATTTGTGACGCAGTACTTTGGCTTTGTCTGGACGACTTATATTGGGGTGCTTTGTTTCTTTATTGGTGGAATCGTTTTGATGCTGACACCCGATGAAAAATTTAAGCTTGATTACAGTCCGAGAAAGCTCGTTAAAGATGCGGTTTCAAAAACACCTAAGGCTTTGTACCTGGGAGAGTTTGGTCGAGTGTTCTTTGATGGAGTTATGTTCCTTATTTGGCCACTCTTCTTAGTGCTGGTTATTGACGATATGTCAACGGTGGGAATGGTCGCGGGAGTTTCTTCTGGTCTGGCTATTATTGCCGCCTTTATTATGGGGAAAAGATTAGACAAACCTGGAAGTAGCCCGGCTAAGACACTCAAGTTTGGAGCCTATCGATCGATGTTTATTAATTTCGTTCGAGGGATCTGGTGGGAGCCGATTACCCTCGCGGCTGTCGATGCGGTAAGCAAGGTCAACGACCAAACGATGAAAGTACCGTATGACATGCAGCTCTATACGTGGATCAAGGAAACTAATTCAATTGAGCGAGCGCACATTCGACAAATATCCATACAACTGTTCTACCTGATTTCTTTCTTAGTGGCGTATATATTATTTTTGGTATTTGATAGTGCCCCGAACTATGTCTTCATTGCCATGTTCTTGATCTCAGCCGCGAGTCTTTGGTTTTGTGCTTTCATCTCAAATCTTCAGAAAAAAGAAATTTCAAAGGTAGAGCAACAACAGAAAGTTGTTATCGAGGGAGTTGAAGTCGTGGTTAACTAGTTTTGCAAGATCGTCTGGACCGCTGTGTCTAGCTGACGATCAATGTCTTGCTCTTTTTCCTCGTCCGTTGGATCGGTGACTTCAATATCGGGGATGACTCCAACTTCATTGATCCAGTTGTCTTTTGGGCTGAGCCATTTGGCAACGGTGAGTTTTAGATGTCCGCCATTTGAGAAGTTTACAATTTCTTGGACGGTCCCTTTTCCAACAGAGCTGGTTCCGATGATCGTGCCGCGATCGAGGTCTTTAATCATCGCGGTTAAGATCTCAGAGGCACTCGCGGTTCCTTTGTTTTGAAGGAAAACCAGGTTATCGATGTTTGCGAGGATCCCATTTTCGCCCGCGTCATAAGTACGGGTTCGGGATTTATACTCGGTACTAAAGATCTCTTGGTCTTCTTTCACAAACAGTCCACCTACATCAACCGCAGCGGTTAAGAAACCGCCTGGATTGTTTCTCAAGTCAAAAATAATCCCTCTTGGTTTTTCAGGCAGGACTTCATTTTCGAGTAGTGTTTTAAGGTCTTGCCCTGTTTTTTTATTGAATTGATGAATTCCAACGATGGGAATGCCTTTCTCCATTTTAAGCGTGATATCAGGAATCGTGATTTGCCCTCGAGTAACGGTGTAATCACTAGGAACGCTTCCTTCTCTCTGAATAGTTAGAATGACATCGGTTCCGGCGGTTCCTCGAATTTTTAGGATGATGGCTTGAGATGATTGTCCGGCAATATCTTCTCCATTTACATGAGTGATGACATCACTTGGACGTAGCCCTGCTTTTTCTGCTGGACTGCCTTTTAG
>CALIGR010000052.1 GCA_938021445.1 uncultured Candidatus Altimarinota bacterium | reverse complement strand
AGAGATGGATGGTGTCCCTCCATAATACACTGGTCTTAAGCTTTCCCCGGAAGAGACCTAAAACAAACATGTAACCGTGCGTTAGCACAACACAAACCCAGAGTACTTGTGACGGATACATCAGTCGAAAGACCTCGATATAAAATATATCTTGGATCTATGCCCAACACTCTCATGGCATAAATCTAATCGGAATACTCTCCGATATACAAATTGAGTTAGAAGTCATTTTTTTTATATGAATTTCTTCACCACTTTATCAACCTTCCTTAGATCTTCTAAAAATGCATAGCCTACCAGTTATGTATTTTTTTTATTTAAAAAGGGAGTGATTATGATTGAAGCTCGATCTATTTAGATAAAAAAAGACCAAGCATTTACACTGGCTCGAAAGCCAATACCGCTCAGTCTTTTTGTCTTAATTAAGTCTCTATCTTACTTAAAGTATTTTTTATAAGTTGCGGCTGCGTCCTCAATAAACCATTCAACCACTTCTTCACTATAATTTTTATGCTGACCTGGTCTAAGACGGTTCCAGCTAGTTGAAACCATACCACTGTAGTCATGCTCTGCGGCCCATTTTGTCTGATTTTCTGTAATAGTAGGAGTTCTCCAGGTAGATCCAACTACGTCAAATCCTAGATCTTGAAACGTCGTACCAGAAGAGAATTCGGTTGTTTTCCCAAAGTAATGCCAATCGATTACCGTAAGATTTTTAGTGATTGATTCACGAAGTGTTCTTCCAAACCACTGACCCGTATTGGCATGCAGGTGAACATGAAACATTTCTGGAAATTCTTGAGGACTAATCAACATGTCACCCCAAACCCAAGTTTCAATCCCCCACTTACGAGTAATCGTTTCTTCTAACCTATTAATACTCCTTTTGTAGAGACCGCCGTGAGCCACTGTTTCATCCTCTCTTAAAGAAAGATTTGCAAGTTTTGGTGTCCCGTCATCGTTCAAGCCTCTATATTTAGAAACTTCATCATGCCCAACATGAAACGCGTAAGGTCTGACAATACTGATTATTTCCGCCATTAGGGGAACCACTATTTTATAAACACCTTCTTTTCTTGGGTCATAAGTTTTTGAGTTAAACATAAGCGCTGCATGCTCTGCTTTTGATCCATCAAGAAATTTTTCTTGGTGAGTAAATAGTTTTAACTCTGGAATAATTTGCAGACCTTTTCCCTTTGTATAATCAACTAGCTCAATGAACTCATCTCGAGTTAGTGCATCTGGCAGCGGTTTCCAAGGGGCGTTACTGAGCTGTATGCCTTGAGTTATCTGAATAATAACGGTGTTATAACCCGCCTTCGCTATTCTATCCATCAAAACTTTTTGCTCTTCTAGCGATATGCCTCGTGCCACATAATGAAAGGCAAAAATAGGTCCATCAGGCCGAGTTGGTAAGTTTTCAAATACCTTTCCTCTGAAATGCTCATTAAATATGCGAGCTGAGTTTTTAATAATTTTTTCATTAAGCAAAACTCGATCCTCCGTTCGGAAAGGAAAAGCGTGAACCCAGCTAGTAGCGACCATACCAGAGTAATCATGTTCAGCCGCCCATTTAGTGTGATCCTCAATAATATTTTGGGTTTTCCAAGTAGAACCTAATACATCAAACCCTTCTTCTTTTAATACCTTTCCAGAAGTAAATTTTGTAGTGTTCCCAAAGTAGTGCCAATCCAAGACGGTAAGATCTTTCGTAAGACCGTCACGTAAAGTTTTACCGTACCCAACACCACGATCTGCATGTAAGTGCGTTGAGAACATTTCAGGAAATTCGTCAGGATGGATGAGCATGTCACCCCAGATCCAGGTTTCGATCCCCCATCGATTATTAATGATTTTTTGGAGTCGATTTACACTCATCTTAAATAACTCTCCCGGTGGCGTTGGCTCATCAGGACTCTCAAGAGAATGACTTGGGAGTGGTTCCCCTGGTTCTCCTGGAGAGTACTTAGGGATTTCATCATGCCCTATATGAAAAGCGTAAGGCTTAACAATGCTAATAATTTCTGATATAAGCGGCACTACTTCTGCATAAACCTCATTCTTACTTGGATCATAAGTTTTTGAATTAAACATTAGATCCGGATGATTTTTATTAAAAAGTTTTTCTTGATGCGTGAACAACTTCAATTCTGGCACAATGTCGAGTTTTTTTTGCTTAGTATATTCTACCAGTTCTACAAACTCTGCTCGTGTCAAAGGAACGATTTCTTCGTCTGGTGTTATGGGATCCCAAGTTTTTTGATTAAAATCGACTCCACCTCTCGTTAGCTGCATGATCACCGTATTATAACCGGCATTATCAACTTTATCGATAAGAGCTTTGGCTTCATTTAAATCCATAAATCTAAGCACAAAATGAAATGCAACAATGGGCCGATCCGGCCGAGAAGGCAGATCATCAAAAGCCAAGGAGCTTTGAAATAGTACTAACGACGAAACGCTTAATAGAAGCAATGAACGAATTGATTTAAGAAAATTCATTTAGAATTAATTTAATTATTTTGTCTATATATAAATAAAAAAGTAAATGTGTCAACTACTTGGGAGTAATTTAGGATTAGCCTAACTAGCTTCTTAAAGAAAGTTAATTTAAATAGTTGTAATAAGTTTTATTTTATGATATAATTAAATATAGTCTCGTTTTTGACCTGACTATAACCTGATCTTTTGCACGGCTCGATAAAGTGTTCTCCACTCACGAAGTAGAGATGGATGGTGTCCCTCCATAATACACTGGTCTTAAGCTTTCCCCGGAAGAGACCTAAAACAAACATGTAACCGTGCGTTAGCACAACACAAACCCAGAGTACT
>CALIGR010000051.1 GCA_938021445.1 uncultured Candidatus Altimarinota bacterium | reverse complement strand
AAAAAGCTGGCAATGACAAATAATTATGACGCGGTCTGTTGCTCTGGGTTCGTCGTGGATGGTGGTATCTACCGGCATGAATTTGTCGCACAGAGCATTTTAGATGGAATTATGCAGGTGAACCTAAAAACGGGTGTTCCGGTTATGTCAGCGGTACTGACTCCTAAAGATGAGTTTAAGGAGGATGGGAGTGATCCCGCGCAGCATCAGTTTTTTGCTGAACATATGACCATCAAAGGAAAAGAACTAGCACAGGCGACTCATGAAATCATCAAAACGCTGAAAAGTATTTGATAAAAACTATTTTTCTAATAAAATTTCTAATACAAATTAATTAGAAAAAATGAGCCAAGCGATAACCGTCTCGTATCATCTACCAGTCTTAGTCAAAGGGTTTATTAATGATCAGTCCAAGAAGCTAAAACTGAGCAAGGGAAATTTTTTGGCTTACTTAATAGAAGACTATCAAAAAACTAAACAAGAAAATGAAACTCTCAAAGCTTACTTTTCGATCGCCACTGACGAACAGTATAAAGCCGAGCAAATTGCTGAAGCCGAACTAGACCTGCAAGCTGAATTAGCCCATAACTCTGAACTTTCGGCATGAAGAACATAAAATCTGGTGAAATTTGGTACATCAGCTTCGATCCGAGTATTGGAGCTGAAATCCAAAAAACTCGCCCAGCGTTAGTTATTAGTAGCAACATCTACAACATGGCCTCTCAAACGGTTTTCGTTGTTCCACTGACTTCTGTTATTCCCAAAAAAGAAAGATCTATTTTTTATGTTAAAGTTAAATCAGACAAAACCAGTCAGTTAAGCGTTGATTCTTATGCAAACGTCAGTCAGTTCCGAGCGGTTGCCAAACAGCGATTTCACAAAAAGATTGGTAACTTCAATTCAAAGATTAAAGAAGATATCCTTAAGAAATTTATGACTATCGTTGACTTTGATGTATTACAACTCCGATATTTTTAAAACTTTGTCATAAAAAATCCGTCACTCCGTCTTTATATAAAATGAAGTCTTTAATTTTTACGCTCCTCAGTCTCGTCTTTTTACCCAGTATTGCTTTTGGCTACGAAGTCAGTCGTCTTGAGTTTGTACCACTTGGGTCTGACAATAAAATCTCAATGGGACAGTATGCTGAATTTGGAAAATTCCGTCTGGAAAACGAAGGCAAGAAAGATCTCCGGCTTAATTATCTAAAACTCAAAAACTACGGAACGGCTGATCTTGATGAGTCCATTGAGAATCCAGCGCTTTATCAAAACGGTGTTATGATCAGTTCTCGTGCGTACATGGACCGAAAAGACCTGATTTTAATTATCGATGATCATCTTATCCGTCGGGGCGATAGTCAGATATTTTCAGTAAAAGGCCAGCTTATCTACGCTAAAAACGGAGAAAAAATACAGCTCGGAATCAAGAACAAAGAAGACATAAAAGCCCGCGAACCCTACAGCAATTTCAATGCTGAATGCATCAGCTGTGAAGACACCCGGCTCAAGACTTACACCCTTTCGGCTGGAGGACTTTACTTACGAAACAACCAGTACCAGAGAGCCTCTGTTCGGTACTACGATAGTCAAAGAAGCTACCAACCAACACCGACAAGGAGCTATGCCAATCTCTACCAAAGGCCACAAACACAAAATGTGATCTCAAACAGCTATTACCGGCCGGCTTACAACAGCTATAGGACGCCTTATTTCTCCAGTCAATCTTCACCGTATCAAAGAAGTCGAAACTACTACAACTCTCGAGCCAGTAGCGTCCGGACCAACTACCCTGACTACACACGGTACAATAACTACCGAACCAATCGAATCGTAAACACCCAGGATACTTATAGCCCTGGATCAAAAGACGTTGTCTTTTACACAGGCAATCTCAACAATCGAACCCCAATGGAAGTCGAGGGCCTCTTCTTTCACCTCAAGCCAGGCTCAACCGCTCAAAATGGTTTTGATGACAGCTTTGAAGACTTCAAGCTCTATGTAAACGGACGCTACGAATCAAGCGCTAGTCGCTTTGAAACTCGAAACGGACAAACAGGGCTTTACTTTGATGGCCCCATCGAGATCTACGGAGGCGTTAGCCTGCAGGTCACTGGACGAGTCAGTCGTAACGCTAAAACTGGCGATCGTCTAAAGTTACAATTAAACAACACCGGGATCATTGATCCGGAGTACATTAACTCAGGCGACAGTGTTGACCTCGGGAACATTAACCCTCGTTAGTTTTACTCAGCAATTCGTCCTTCTAGCTCGAGCATTTTCCCCCAGATCAAGTTAAGTTTTTCTAGGGACTCTTCTTGAGTTTCGGTTTCAAGATTTGCTTTCGTCACTTTGATTATATCTTCGGCTTCTTCACTCAGCTTATCCAGCTCATGGCTGCTTTTCTGACGCATTGTATTTATCTGGATTAGAAGCTTTACCCTCTCATCCAAGAGCGCAAAAATCCCTGCGTCGATCTGACGCATTCTTGCTTGTCGCTCGGCTAGGTCTTGAGTATTGGGGAACATCAAGGGTTAGTTTAGAGGCTGTCGGAAAAAAGAGCAAAAATTATCACCTACCCCTCCATATAGCTCTTAAAGCTCCGGAGAATCAATTGCCACCCCATCTCTTGAGCGTCTGGAGGTTGACCGTCGGTCGCTTCAAACTGCTCGGTCACTAAAATGCGCTCTGGAAGTTGCTCAAACTGTACTACCACTTTCCGTCCATCATCGATCGTAAAACCGATTTTTTCGTGCTCTATGATTTCGGTAAAGACTCCCGCGAAATCAAAAGCTCCGCTTTTATCAATTGCGGCCATCTTCGTAATAAACTTTCCCCCCACTTTAAAATCACTCTCTGCGCTCGGTACATACCACGTATCTGCGGCATGATACCATTCCTTGATATGTGCTGGTTGTGTCCAGCCATTCCAAACCTTCTCCATCGAATCCTTCACGACAATGGCAACTTTTATTTTCATCTCCACTATTCTAACCCACAAAATAATAACTGGTAGTTAGATTGGAGATTTCTCATAATAATGAGACAGGGATTCTCTTACATTCTCCTTCCGCTTTGCTCCAGTCCGAGGTCGATTACTCAAATACTCATTCCCTTTGGTCATTTCGTTTTTCGTTGCGAACCCTTTTTTGAGTTCTCATCCTTCACAACTAGAAAAAATGTTCAGGCTTGAAAGCCTAAACACTTTTTCTGGCGGAGAGTTTGGAAGCTAATGGAGGACTAAGAACTTTCACCAAAGTGAAGCACGTAGACATGATCTTCAGTAATAAAAAAATAATTATCCGACATTTGATCAGTCCAAGGCCAATTATACATATCTTGATTTGCACTTAAAAATTTAAAATCACCTTTGTCTGAGAAAAAAGATGCCAACATACCAAAAAGCCTTTGGGACAAGAAAAAACCATTCTTTCCATGCGTATCAGCTAACACTCTATCACACGTCCATTTTTTAACCAGATTAATGAATTCATCCTCTTGGAAATTCAAAGGCTGCACACTTTTAATATCAAATTCCTTTATTGCTTTATCAAAACGGTCTTGAGTAAAGAAATAACAAATATCACTTTGAATTTTTGTGGCGATATCTCTGTAAAGTGTAGTTTGTAAGTCTTCACCCTTTAATCTTTTTATAGCAAAAAACTGATTACATCCTCCAACACTCGTTGTGAGAATATCTTTTGTTGATGATATGGCCTCTAAAAAACCTGCAATATAGTTTAAATCAGTATTATTATAAAAATTACAGGTAACTTTTTTAGCCATTAATAAAATCTTACCATTACATTCTGGTAAAGCATAGTAATTGGGAATGCTTCGAACCAAGATGGCGGAGAGTTTGGGAGCTTATGGAGAACTTGTATTAAGCCCCAGATTGTCGGACAGTGAGAAGGAACTTAAGTGGAGGTAAATTATTGCAAGCGGAGTGAGGCCGCAAGAGATTATAGAAATAAATCCAGTTTTGGATCTTGAGGTTGAGTTGGTGATCGTTTAACTGG
>CALIGR010000050.1 GCA_938021445.1 uncultured Candidatus Altimarinota bacterium | reverse complement strand
TACGCTTTAGCTAAATGGAAAAATCAAAAGAAACAGCTCAAAAAATAGTTTTAATTACTGGTGGATCTTCCGGGATTGGGGAGGGCGCGGTTTTAAAGTTTGCTGACTCTGGTTATCAGGTTATTACCACTTCGAGAAAGCCAGCAAAAGTGACTCAGTTTGATGATCTTAAAAATATTGAGGTTTGGGCCTTAGATTTAGCGGATGAAAAGTCTATAAGAGATCTGGCGCAGAAGATTGAGAAACAATTTGGCCGTCTTGATGTTTTGGTTAACAATGCCGGATTTGGAATCATTGGCGCGGTTGAGACCTGTAGTATGGAAGATATTCGAAGTCAGTTTGAGGCGAACTTTTTTGGAACGGTCCACCTGACTCAAGAACTACTGCCTCTTTTTAGAAAGCAAAATTCGGGTACGATTATGACCGTTACGAGTATCGGTGGGAAAATGGTTTTTCCTTATTTCGGGATTTATAACGCGACGAAGCACGCATTAGAAGCAGTACAAGAGTCACTCTGGCTTGAGCTTTTTAGCACAAATATTCGTATAAAAACTTTTGAGCCTGGGTTCACCCAGACCAAATTTGCCACCAGTGGCATGAGGCGAGGGAGTAAGGAAATTGATTTCTATCAAAAAACAATTGAAGCTCTTGAGAAAACACTAGAAGAGGGTAACAGCGGGACGCCCCCAGCGAAAATAGGAGAAGCTATTTACAAAGCTGTCCATGACGGGAAGAATGATCTCAGGTATCATGCTGGACGTTTAGCGACTCCACTGCTTCTTTTAAGAAAGTTTTTGCCTGGAAAGTGGTTTCGAAAATTAGTACTGACTCAAATAAAAACCTAAAACATGCTCACTAAATTTATCCTGACCTTAATCATTATGGGGGTGCTAGATATACTTTGGATTAAGATGATGACCCCTTTTTACGTCCAGCAGATTGGTCATCTGGCCAAGCTTAAGGATGGACTATTTGAGATGAAATTAGCCCCAGCTGTTTGGGTTTACACGATGATGGTGGTGGGGCTCGTTATATTTGTATATCCAGCCGCAAAAGACGAGCCTATGCAGGCGGGTATACTGGGGGCGATGATGGGATTAGTTATGTATGGGGTCTATGAAGGTACGAACGCCGCAACACTGAGAGACTGGCCACTCAAAATGATCGTGGTTGATACGCTTTGGGGGATGTTTTTATGTGGATTTACTGCTGGGGTAGTGGTGTATATTCAGAACCAATTTTTTGCGTAGGGAACGATCCTTGGTCGTTCCGTGGAACAGCCAAGGGCTGTTCCCTACAGAGTATTTCCCAAACTAATACATTCTCCAGGAGTGATCCAAATGTCATGACTTAAATAAATTTTTCGGTCAATTTTTGAATAGGCTCGTAGTTTTTCAGTTTCAGTACTCTTGATATAGTTCTCTTCAAACTCAAATCCTTCAGGGATAATTTTTAGATCTTCAGCGCCTTGGGGGATTAGGTTTTCTAAAATTCTGATAAAATCTTCTTCAAGCAAATCACGACTGATAGTCTCAGAAATAAGAAGATCAAACTTTTTATCTAGTTTAACTTTTGTCGCGTCGCCAGTAATGATTTCATAATTTTTATTATCTAAATCTAATGAACAAACAAATTGTTCTAAAAACAAAGCGGTCTCTGTGTTTAACTCTATAAAAATGACTTTTTTAGCACCATGAAGAAGTGCCATGCATCCAAGAATCCCAATTCCGGCTCCGGCGTCTACAACAAGCGATTCAGTGTTTACAGTTTTCTTTATAGTATCCCAAAATTTCTGATTTCTTACTCGATCTTCTGCACAAAAAAACGCATCACTGGTTTTTAGCCCCTGGTTGTTTTTATTGCTAATTTTAGCTCTATTTCCGGTGATAAATACATCGATTTTCGTCTGAAATTCATTAAAGTTCATAACGTAATTGTAATAGTTAAATGCCAAAAACGAAGATAAATATTTTTTGGTTCCGTCGAGATTTACGGCTTGAGGATAATGCAGGCTTGTATCACGCTTTAAATTCAGGGGTGCCGGTGCTGCCCATTTTTATTTTTGATCAAAATATTTTAGAAAAACTCGAGGATAAAAAAGACGCTCGGGTGACCTTTATTCATCAGGAAGTGAGTCGGTTAAAAAAAGAACTAGGGAGTCTAGGGACAGATTTATTAGTAACATACGGTGATCCAGAAGTAATCTGGAAAGAAATATTAGATGAGTATGAGATAGAAAATATCTATACTAATCACGATTATGAGCCTTATGCTCGTGATAGAGATAATAAAATAAAAAAATTAATTGAGTCACAAGGAGGACAGTTTCAGACCTTTAAAGATCATGTTATTTTCGAGAAAGAAGAGGTGACTAAAGACGATGGGAGCATCTACAGCGTTTTCACGCCTTACAGTAAAAAATGGAAAGCTCGTCTTACACCGGCTGACTATGCGAGTTTTGAGACGGAGCGTTTGTTTGAGAATTTTTTGAAAACCCGAGAAATCTCCGAAATTCCGACGCTTAAGTCTATGAATTTTGAAAAATCAACTCAGGTTTTCCCCGCGCGCACGACGGAAAGATCGATCATTGAAAATTATGATCAAACTCGGGATATCCCAAAGCTAGAAGATGGAACTACTCACTTGGGATTACACTTTCGGTTTGGGACTATTAGTATCCGAGCTTGGGTGCGAGCCGGGTCAAAGTGTAACGCTATATTTTTAAGTGAGCTGATCTGGCGAGATTTTTATCAGCATATATTGTGGCATCACCCGAGAGTAGAGAAACAGTCTTACAAACCAATTTATGATCAGATAAAGTGGGTAAACGATGAGAATGATTTTGAGAAATGGTGTGAAGGTAAAACCGGTTTCCCAATCGTTGATGCGGGAATGCGAGAGCTAAATGCGACTGGCTACATGCACAATCGGGTCCGGATGATCACTGCAAGTTTTCTCTGTAAGGACTTACTCATCGACTGGAGGTGGGGAGAGCGATATTTTGCTAAAAAGCTTTTAGACTACGATCTCGCCGCGAATAATGGTGGTTGGCAGTGGGCCGCAGGAAGTGGAACAGACGCGGCTCCTTATTTTCGGGTGTTTAATCCTGAGGCTCAGCAAAAAAAGTTTGACCCAGATTTTGAGTATATAAAAAAGTGGGTCCCAGAGTTTGGCACTGAAAAATACCCACAACCAATGGTTGATCATAAGGCCGCGAGGCTCAGGTGTTTGGAGGTGTATAAAGCTGCGATCAAAGACTAAATCTCTTTCTGATAGAGTTTAAGATCAATTTGTGCCTTTTTCAAGATTTGAAAAATTAACCCACGACCAAGATCTTTACCTTGGTGCAGTGGAATAACGAGGTTCTCATGATTTTTTTTGACCAAAATTAAATGACTACCAGTCTGCCTTTGCTCAACAAAACCGTGCTTCTTTAAAAAACGGGTAAGCTTTCTGGCGGTGGTGATCTTCAGTTTAGGCATGTTCAAGCTCTTTTGAGATTGGTATATTTACCTCCTCAATAAAGCTTGTGCGTGATTTTGC
>CALIGR010000049.1 GCA_938021445.1 uncultured Candidatus Altimarinota bacterium | reverse complement strand
AAATGCACTATGTTTACGTTCTCTTTAGTGAGAATTCACAACAAAACTATGTTGGTTACACTTTGGACTTAAAACAAAGATTTGAAGATCACAATAATGGAAAGTCAAAATATACATCTAAATTTAGACCTTGGAAACTCTCACACTACAGTGCTTTTGCCGATAAGTATAAAGCCCTTGAGTTTGAAAAGTACTTAAAGAGTTCTTCAGGAAAAGCTTTTATGAGGAAGCGATTGATTTAGATAAAGAGAATCCTAGCACGTACTTCAAAATATTGGATCTTATAGAGAAAGAATAAACTTAGTTTTTTAATTTATAAGAAAATCCCCACGCTGTTGCCAGCATGGGGGATTTCCGAGTTGGTGGAGACCCGTCCAGTCCATCCGAAGATGGTTAGATTGGTCATACCGACCAAACCGGTCGGGTCTCCACGAGCTTCAGGTGGGCATAAGAGCCCAGAGATCAAGGTCAAGCAGGACTTCGGAGCGGTATTTGCCCTCATCGTTTTTGAGGGCGCTTCCTGCCTCATGCTTGCCCTTGGTCGCCACCAGTCTCAGTCGAATCGCTCCGATTCTACGGGTTTCATCAAGTACAGCTGCATCCAACACCTCCGACCACGCGTAGACGGTGTCCCCCGCGAGCGCCGGGTTAGCATGACTGCCGCCGTTGATAGCCGCAATCATCTGTGCATTTGTCAGCCCATTAAAACTGAGAGCCCGAGCCAGGCTGATGATGTGACCACCGTAGATCAGACGCTTTCCGTCGGGGCGGGCGTCCGTGTTGAAGTGAACCTTGGCGGTATTCTGCCACAGGCGCGTGGCCATCATGTGCTCAGGATCGGTCAAGGTGACCCCATCCACATGGTCGATGATCTCACCGACTTGGTAGTCGCCGAGACGATGGGGTTCTCCAGCAAGCTCAAAGTTGAAACCTGTAAAGTCTAGACCGTTTGGAACGACCAGACTTTTAGAGGTAACGACGTCCTGAAGATCGGGCTTAACCGTATCTGGTGCAGGCACATCAGGATCGCGCTTATGCACCATTACCCAGCGCACCCAGCTCAAAACAGGTTCGCTCATTTCGTCATAAACTGTAGATCTTACCCAGACGATGCCAGATTTACGGCTGGAGTTCTCCTTAAGGCCTATCACGATCGATTCGGCCCGTAGAGTTTCGCCTGGGTAGACTGGCTTCAAGAATCGACATTCTGCATAGCCGAGATTTGCAATGGCGTTCAGCGAGATTTCGGCTACGGTCTGACCGAACCCAATGTGGAACCCAATCAGCTCGTCTAGCGGATGTCGGCTCAGCCCACACCCATTCGCGAAAGTTGAGGCTGAGGCAATAGCAAATCGACTACCGTAGAAGGTCATGTATTGGTCTCTGAGGCCTTCACTCAGAGTGCGAGGGACAGGGTGGTGCAGATTTTCTCCGACGTAAAAATCTTCGAAGAACCGACCGGGGTTTGTTTTCGACATTTGGTATCTCTCTTTCTCCCAGATTTTCCTTGAGGCTGGGCTTCGACAGACTTTTGGTATCTACCAAAGTCCAGCCTCTGTCATTCTGAGAAAATATTATGAAGCTCGTGGAGAAGTGGCTGTAAACCAAGCATAAAATTTACAAACATTTCTCCACAAGTAACTGAGTGTTTTCAAAGAGCTTTTGGTTGCTTCGGGGCCGGTTTTTGAGGCCGGCCCCGTAGCTTCTTGGTTCAGTCCTGGGAGCTTTCGATCAGCGCCATCATCTCAAGGATAACCTGAGCCTGACGTCCGGAGGCGATGTCGATCAGTTTTCCGTCCAGCACTGCCGCGCCTTTGCCTTGCTCATCGGCTTCTTCCATAGCGGCGATGATACGACGGGCCTTTTCAACCGCTGCTTCGGAGGGAGTGAACACCTCATTGGACAACGCGATCTGCTTTGGGTGGATCGCCCATTTGCCGACCATGCCCAGCGTCGCCGAGCGCAAAGCCTGCGCCCGGAAGCCGTCGGGATCGGAGAAATCGCCGAACGGCCCATCCACCGGCAGCAAGCCGTGGGTGCGGCACGCCGCGACGATGGCCACCGTGGGGTAGTGCCACGGATCGGCGAAATGTCGGGCGCGCTCCGATGCGCCCTCCCGGACGTCGTCGAGCATGTAGTAATTTTCCTGCATACCGCCGATCGCTGTGGTCTGCATACCCATGAAGGCGGCGTAATCGGCGGGGCCGATGCTCATCGCCTGCATGCGCGGGCTGGATGCGGCGATCTCCTCGACATGGGCGAGTCCGGCGGCGGTCTCGATGATGACCTCAAGTCCCAGTCTTTTCTTAAGGCTACGCTGAGCTTCGATCGCGGTCACGATCGCGTCCACGGTGTAGACATCGCTTGCGTTGCCTGCCTTGGGAATCATGATCATATCGAGCCGACCGTTGGTCTGCTCCATCACATCCACGACATCGCGTACCCAGTAGGGGGTGTCGAGGCCATTGATGCGAAGGCTGACTGTCTTCTTGCCCCAGTCGATATCGTTGATCGCTTGGATGGCGTTCTTGCGGGCCTGCTCCTTGTCGTCCGGTGCGACCGAGTCTTCCAGGTCGATGTTCACGACATCTGCCGCCGATGCCGCCATTTTGGGTAGCAGTACCGTATTGGAAGCCGGCCCGAAGAGCTGGCAGCGGTTGGGTCGGGCGACCGGAGCCGGTTGTACGTTGAAAGACATGTTTTATTTCCTCACAGTTAATCACCATTGTCCCAGAGCCTCTTGAAGAGGGTGGGTTTGGAGCTACGAAATTTTCATAAACCCAAACTACACCCTCTACCTTTGAACCAAAAAGCTGTAAAAGAGCTGATCAAGTCGTGAAGTTAATACTTACGCTTTGACACCTAATTTAAATATAACATTTAGTCGACTTCGTCAATTATTAGCTTTAAAGTCAAATAAGTATGATAAAAAATTTGGGTAGTTTTTAGGGTGAGTTGAAGGTTGAAAAATTGATAGGCTTGAAAAATAAAAACTATTTCTCTCGCTTTTTTTTCCGCATTTATCTATACAATTAGGACTGTAAATAATTCACTTCGTTCACATGTTTTTTTTCAAAAATCGATTTTTTTCACTTTTTGCCCTTTTAGGGGTTCTTATCTTTAGCTTCGGTACAGAAGCGCGTATCCAGTCACCGCAGGATGTGGTGGATCAGTTTTTTGAGACAAAAGTAGATAATTTTATGGAGGCAATGGAAGCACAACAAGCACTGCTTTCGTCTATCTACGAGCAGTCTTTAAAACTTGAAGTTCGTAAG
>CALIGR010000048.1 GCA_938021445.1 uncultured Candidatus Altimarinota bacterium | reverse complement strand
GCGGAAAATAATTTTTTCTTCAACCCCGATAGTGAGACTGGAACCGATATGAATCCTTATTGGGATGGGTTTGAGATCCAAAAAAAGCCAACTCCATCGTGGTGGGAGAAGGCTAAAAGTTGGTTTGTTGGCAAAGATGAGTTGCCAAAAGAAAATTCCGTTGAGCTAAGCACAAACTAGAAGAGTCCCCAGCTGTCATCAAGATTAAAACGTGTCATAAGATTTAGTTTTTATATTTAATTTATAATCATTATAACATGTTTCATTTATAAATCAAGTATCAGTTGTATTTTTTGTTAAGAAGCTTCTATTTTAAGCCTAAAGTTCTAGGAATGAACTGGATGGCCCAGTGCTTTTCGTGCCTCTTTTTCCACTTTTTCTTTCTCTGGTTCGAGTAGAGCCTCTAGAAGGCCTACCGCTTCTTTTCTTTTGGCAGATGTAGCCTCATCTAAACCTGGTTCTGGATTCCTAACCCAAGCCCTTAACGCTCGAAGTAAGTTTTGGGCTGCACTGATTCGATTCTCCTCTGGAAGTGCACGAATTTCATCTACGACTTCTTTGGCACTTCGATCCGGCCCCAATTGATCACTAACGCCTTGGCCTAGATTTTCTTGCTCTTTTGGAGTTTCAAATGGTGCCAGCATAGCGGCAGCAAGCTTCTCGCCTTGTTCGGCTGTTAAGGGATTTTCTGTTGACCCACCTGAAGTTCCGTCAACCGCGGCAGTAGTACTGGCAAGTGCGGTATCGTAAGCCTCTAATCTTGCTTGGAATGCAGCTTTTTTTTCGTCAACAGTCTCTTTTGATGCTTTTTTAGTATGGCTTTTGAGCGTCGCGATAGCTTCCGTATATTCTGGGATTGTAAAACCTTGAACCGTACTTTCCAGTGTTTCCAGTACCTCACTAAATCTCTCAAGCTCGTCAGCTTTAGCCTCTTTAACTAACTTAAGATTTCTCGTGAAAATATTGTTTGTGGCCTCAAGCGTTTTCTTTATTCCCTCTAATAAAGCTATTTCTTCAAAGTCATTTGCATTGAGCCCGGCTGAGTTTCCCGCTTCTAATACTTCGTCTATCGCCCCTATAGCCTCTGCGATTTCAGATACTTTCGACTCTACTAAACCAATCACTCTATTTCTCAGGGCTTCAGGGGTTTCCACTGGATTTTCCTCAGCCGTCTCGGCTTTATCCACAACTCCTTCTAGCAGGTCTATGATCCCATCCCGCCCCCCTTGTGCAGCATAAACAGCGTTCTCCCCCCACTTACCATCAAGTATCCCAAGTGGAACTCTTTTTTCTTGTTTTACCCTGCCTAAATCCCTCCCATCGGGAGAGTTCGCCTTCCATAAAATCTCTATAAGATCTGCATTATTTTCTCGCTTTTTTGTAATGCTAAAAGATAACAATATTTCCCCATCAGCTAGCATCTGAGCATACTCACTCTCTGCAAGCAAAGCTGAGACTTCTTGCGTAAGACGTTCAACTCCATCTCCAACTGAACCTTCCGAAGTCCCCACAATTTTTTCGGCAATAGTTTGAGCGACTGTTTTTGAAGTGGCTTCTTTATCAGCCACCGCTATCTCCACAACTTGATATCTATCTCCCTCAAAGACGATTTGGTATTTTTCTGGATGGTTACGATGTTCTTCACGAAGCCGACCGGGTTGATCATGTGGTGATACTTGCTTTAGGTCATCAGCTCCTAAATATTGGGAAACACTGGTCTCTAACAGACTTATTTCCTCAACGGGCCAAAAATCCAATACCGCTAGCTTGGCAAGTGAGATCGGAACCGCTGATTTCGGTATTCTAAGATTAGCATCTTCCCCTTGCTCTAGGTAATCATAGACCAAAACTGGATTCTTAAGCTGACCACGTTTATTTGTGGAATGTGTTTCAAAATTCTTATCAGTATCACTACCAAAATTAATTATCTGATTCAAATTACCGGCTTCGTCATAAGTGTAAAATTTTAAATTAGCTGGAAACTTACTATCAAACCCTGGTTTTTGTCCAGGCTCAGGAGACCAATAGTACCTTACTGGCAGCTCAAACGCCAATTTACCGTCGAGATAAAATTTTAGATTTTCACCTTCTACTCTTGCCACCTCATCAGGTATCTGCTTAAGGTCTTTAAACGGCTTCATTTCTTTTTCAAACCCAAGTTCTTCAGCTTTCGCCATAAGTTGTTTAAGGTTCTTCGGTTCGGCTTCCAGAAACTCCATCAGCTCATTGGTGATTCGTTTTTGTTTCTCAAAGGCTGAGTCTGCGGTTTCAGCCTTTTCAGCCAGACCACCAACTTCAATCTCCTGCTCTTCTACATAAACTTTTTCATAATCTTCTCCTTTCTCAAAGGTTACCGCTGGATACTCGTCCCAGCTAGAGATTCGATCGTCAACAGAACCATCTTGATAATCATTGGCAAAGAAATATTCAGTGTACTCTACAACTTCTCCAGCTCTATTCGGAGTTCTACGTACAAATACATCCATTGTTCCATCCTCGACATACTTTTCTAATTTTTTTCTGAGTGCCTCTCTGTTTTGAAGCACTGGATTTATTTGTTCAGCTATAAATTCTGACTTCTCATCAGGATTCATCTGAAGACTTTCTAAACCGCTCCCTTTATAACTATCACTCTCTAATAACGCTCTTTTTATCAAAACCACCCCACGTGTTTCAGAAGTAAGCAATACATAATCCGTTGGGTTGTAATCCTCTGGAACTCTTAGCGTGTGTCCATGTCCGGCAAGTAAATTGATCTCGATCTCACCAAAATCTTTATAAAGTGTAAAATCAAAATCAGCTGACGGATCAGACAGATACAAGCGACTCATTGAGGGATTGTCTTTGTTTATAAAGACTTCCTGTCGGTAGGTACTTTCATCACTCGTATCAATACGTTGTTGAAACGTGCCATTTTGAACCTCATCATTGATCCCATCCGGTCCTTTCTTCACCGTTCTTATGAATAGAATATTTTCCCCTGTTTCGTCATACACCACGACCCCTGCTGTTTCCTTATCACTCCCACCTGCGTCTGACCACATCTGTAAAGCCAGCGTGCCGTCTGCGCGATAACTGAAAAATGATCCTTCATGAGAGTAAGCCTCCTCTTTTTCTGCCAATTTCTCCAATCCCGCGTTCACATCTTTTATAAAATTATCAGAGGAGCCATTTTTTGTTCCTGCCGTTAAAACCCTTAAGAAATCTTCATCTATCGAGCTAAATTCAGCTCCATTTATTTTCAAGGCAGTGACTCCCGTTGAGGTTGCGGATCTCTCTTCTCTTGAGGCCAGTCTTGCTTTTTTAAGTTTCAGAGCGGCTTGCTGTTTTTGAGCTCGTTCAACGGCTCTCTCAAGATCTGGCATCACATTTAATAGCCCCAAACTAACTCCAGGTAGTTTTGCTAGATTCCGAGCGTCTTCTAGATTTGTTTCGGCATTATCTAAATTGTCTGTATTTAAAAATTCATCCGTTATGATCCCCAAGTTTTCATCAAAATATATATCATAAATATCTGTGGCTAAAAGTTCAGATTCTCTAAAATTTTCAACCGCTTTTTCAAAATCAGCTCTCGTGATTTCTGTTCCCTTTTCATCAAAAGATTGGATATACAGGTTAGGATTCTCACGGCTTGTGAAGGCATCCTCGAAACCATCCCACATCAATCCTTCAATTGGGTTATCACTCTCCCTGAATTCACGAGCCCACTCTCTATATTCTGTGCCTGGTTTTTCTGCGACTACTCGTGCTGAAGACTCTGAGGCTGGGATTATTTCTGGAGCTGAGGCTGGTTCTGTGGCTACTCGTGGTATAGGCAATAGGGCTGGTTCTGGAGCTGCAACTAGCTCCTCTAACACTGGTGCTGCTGGTTCGGCCATTATTCGAGATGCAGGAGCGGCTATCGCTCGATCACTTTTGGCTTCTGCCACCGCGTTTCTAAAGTTAGTGAGAAATTTTTTAAACTCGTTACTCGTTCCCTTAAACAGAGGATTCACTCTGACTTCTGCCAGCGCCAAATCCGCTTCAAGATCTCCTAAAGAAGCTCCTCCAAGCGATATCGATCCAGAAGGGTTCACATATTTCCGTTTTAGATCAATCAGGAGACGCTCTGTCCCTTTATAGTATCCAACCAACTCTCTCAACTCTCCCTGAGTCGTTGGGAAAGGGAGACTGAAGTCTGAACCGTTAATCACAAAAGCTTCAGTACTTGAATCAAAGTGAAGACCTAGTCCTGGAAATTCATCCGTCCATGCAGCATAATCTGTAGTTGCTAAAGTTGTTTCTGCAGGCGCTGGTACTGCTGGTGCTGGTGCTGGTGCTGGTGCTGGTGCTGGTGCTGGTGCTGGTGCTGCTAGTGGTGCTGCTGGTGCTGGTGCTGGTGCTGCTAGTGGTGCTGCTGGTACTGGGGCTGAGGCTGGGGCTGCTACTGAGCGACTCTCCCCAACAAAAACTAAACCACCATAACTTGGGTTTGTGTCAGGCGTTCCCGAGAGATCCACCTCCCACCCTTCTGGTATGTCACTGAAGTAACTCTCCCCAGTCGCTGGCTCGGTCACCCCTTCCGTTTCGGTATGGAGGTACGTCTGGTTTGCCTTTGGCATCAGATGCTTGATCCCCGAATAATGATTTTCAAGCTCCGCTCGGGTCATTCGGTTTTGAGCCGCCGTCCTGTTGAGTAATTCATCACCCGAAACGCGTTCTGGATTTCGATATAAAAACAAACCCAAAGTTTTATCTATTTGGGCACAAGCGCTCGAAAACGAGGTTAAATTTTTCATGGTATCTGACTATTTTACCACAAAAAACAAAAAAAATCTAAGTAAATCGCACCTCCCCTGGAGACCATCCTTTCAGTGAAGCGGCTGCCGACTCGACTGGGGCAATTCCCAGCTTCACACGGTCTTCTGGGCAAAAATCATCTAGGTGGCCAAATCCAGGCATATATTGCAATGGATCTCGAGACGAAATCACGTCCCCTCTACTCAAGCTTGCAATAGATTTTTTTAAATATTTTACTAAAGCCACGCCGGCTTCAACCTGCTGTTGGTTGGGTCTTTCGACTCCGAAGCCCGCCGTATTATCTTCTCGCAGCGCCAGCTCTATGGCGATCGTATCTCTATTTAGATGCTCACTGTATCCAGCACGCTGAACCAACTCGCCGTTGAGCGCTCCAAAACCTAAGTTTGGATCAAAAAACTGATAAGCCGCTCCACTCGCTCCAATCATAAAAGCGGCGTCTGCTGATTGTTGTAGAGTATAAAGCGCTGATTTTGAAACCATAAAATCTGAAACCTCACCATGTGTTTCCTCATCGAAACCAGTTCCATGAAAAGCGATATGAGTTTTTTCTCGGTTTTCTGGATTGTAAGATAATGGATTTGAAAAAGAGGCCGTGTCTGTAATTTTGTAAATAATCCGGTTATTGTTTTCATCAAAAACGCGCCCCATTCTTTCATACTCTACCGCTTGAGCGGTGGTAACGGATTCATAAACCACTGGCTCCTCCTTTACCACCTCTGTGGACAAGGCTTTGAGTTGCGGCGCCCCGTGACAATTACAATATTCACGCTTCGCGCATTCCCGGCTTTCTGGCCCCCAGAGACCATCTATAAAGTTCGCTTGTTGTTTCCACTGCAAATACCCCAAAGTCAGAATTGTCCCAGAACCGCTTACCCCATCAATATCTCTATTCACATTTCCCAAAACACTCACTCTTCGGAGCGCTTTTTTTAGTCTTGGGCTCCCTTGTGACTCAATGTACTGCACAAAACCACTACGACTGATAACGTCTTGCTCAAGCTCCGTGGCGAGAGTCGGGAGCGTTATAAATAAGACCTTCTGCTGCTGTAAAACAGAGCGAGCGGATTCGATGGAGGCCGGAGCATTACTTAAAGGCATTTATAAATATTAGCACAAGAATCATGCATTTGTCAAAGACCATGAAATCTGGTATAATCATCTGATTTTATGAGCTATAAGTATCTATGAAACTTCTACAGGCGTCTCCATCCAAGAACCCCAAAAATAGATCTATCATTTTTCGAGACCCCGGAAACGCTCCCTCTTACGGTCGCCACGTCGAGGCGGTCTCAGCCGATGAGTACCGCCTTGAAACCGACACGACGAAAAACTGGATACGCAAAGACTTATCCACTCTGAAAGAAGACTTTGATGGAAAACTAAAATTAAATCTCAAAGAAGCCACTCAAGAACTACGTAGATCTTCCGATCGACTTAATAAAGATCTCAAAAGCCCAGAAGCGGTAAAAAACACCTTTTTAACGCAGCGAATTCTACACGCGCTAGGTTATAACCCAGGCGCTATTGATGGCATCTACGCGGGTAGAGCGACTTGGGCCGATTTTAGTAAAGTCCGAAAAAACCCAGCCGCTCGTGCCCATTTTGTCGAAACGAAAGGAAGCCAAACCATGAAGGCTGTCCTAAAATTTCAACAAGATAAAGGACTCCGATACCAAGACGGTTTATTTGGTCCAGAGACCAAAGCGGCACTGATTAAGGCCGCCGATGAAAAGCTTGAGGAAACGGCTTCACCTACTCTTACAAGGAGAGCCCACCCGACCGATCCTGAATCAGTGACTGCTGTCGCAGCGTCGGCTCCATCTGTCGTAAGACCTGTCCCAAAACCTACACCGCCGCCCAGAGTTCTGGCCCCCGAGCCAGAACCAACGCCTCCGGCTCCTGTAGAAGCTACGGAGACAAGTGAAAGTGATTTTGAGGAAAGTATAGAAAAATTAAATAGTTTTGATGGGATTGTAGTTGGTGAATACGCGTCAGGAACAAAATATTTAAGCATTGATCGTTCCAAATTTAAAATCAAATTTAATCAAGGTGAATTCAATCCATTTGACACTCACAATTCTAGGTTTGACCTAGATGCCGATGAGACGGTAACTTTCAATGAAGATGGTTCAAGTTTTATTATTAGTTACCCAAATGGCAACACCTATACTGCAGCTAAACGAACCTCAGAGGAGGTTGCAGCGGCACACGAACAGCGAAGTTTGGCTAGTACAGAACTGAGTAGAATAACTGGCGAGACGGTCGATCTAAAAAAAGGCTTTACTATTGGGACTCAGACCTTCACTCCTGCTAATAATGCTAGCTTCCTAAGTCCTAGATTTGTGACCTCTACTCATGGTATTAAAACTTATATCAGTCTTAATACCGAAAAACTCAAAAATAATCAGCCCAACGCTATTACGATCTATGTGGAATTTTCTCATTATTCAAATAATCCATTTCCTACACAATACTTTGCAAAAGGAGACCTCAATAATGAGAATCTTTCAACATTAGCAAAAAATATAGCTGATCAAATTGAGGCTGGACAAGTTTTGGCTCAAAAGAGAGCCACTCGAATGAAATCCTTTGTGGATGAAGTCTTTGAGCCCGAGCAACCAACTGAACTTAGCGAAAACTACGGTCTCAGAACAAATTACACGATACGATTTGGTGGTAAAAACAGTAACCGCACTGAATTTGCAAACGCAGACTACGGACTATCTACAACTTCTGGTGTTGAGAAATTGAGCTGGATCGCGCCAAATTCAGAAGAAGCTACACAAATACCTGGTATCCGTTTCCGTTTTCCCAACGGGGAAAGTAACACTCATGGAATCCATATCAACATACACACGCTTGAGCTATCACTCATGCAAAACGGTTTTGAAGGCGAAGAACTAGAAGCTCTAAAAAAAGAATTTGAAGCCTTAAAAAAGAAAGCTGAACCGATACGAGAGCGATTACTGGCTGA
>CALIGR010000047.1 GCA_938021445.1 uncultured Candidatus Altimarinota bacterium | reverse complement strand
CCAGCTTCATTCGCCACCCAACTCTTCGCAAAGACCCAAATCGTGGCAAACGTCATAAGTCCTCCAAGTAAAAAATACTGGACAGACCGACGCACTGGTCTTCCACTTTTACTGAGCCAGCCTGAATTTTTTAACTCCATATGTTCTCCCCATTATACGTTTTTTGGACTTAAAAATCAATGCTTAAACACCTGAAATAAACCGATCAATATCAGATTTATCTAATTTCAAGTTTGTTGGTAAAGTTAAATAACTTCGAGCAAATTTTTCAGCTCTCGGACAGGCTCCGGTTTGGTACCCAAATTTAACTAGATCCGTGCCCAATGGTGCAATTGGGCGCCCATCCCACTCCCGGAAATGAAAACCCTTCACTGAGCTTATTTTTTTTCTTACTTCTGGATCTAGATTTTTTAAAATCAATCGGGTCGGATTGTCTGGAATGAGAACTTCAAGATTTTTAAATTTTTCAGTTAATTTTTGTTTCCAGTAACTTGCCAGCTCTAGACTGTGTTTTTGTTTTTTAGCTTTTAAACCTAATTGACGCTTCAAAACTTGCTGCAGTTTTGGTGAGAGACTGAAGTCAGGGGTTACCCATTTTCCTTCTTTTTCCCCTGCATAAACGGCCATTGGGATGAGCCCGAGTTGCAAAGCCAGCATTGGTATAACTTTTCCACCTAAGTGCCACCAAGGCTGAGCCAAACTATAAACCAGTGGTTGTAAAAGATGCTGAATCACATACTTTTTTGTCGGTTTTTTTAGGCTTATTTTTCTAAACTCTTCTGAATGTGCTGAGTTTTCTGGCCAGATCAGCGCGCCCCCTGAAACACAAGAAACTACTTTTTCTCGACCAAATGATTTTATTTTAACATCAAAATACTTGTCTGCATTTTTATCTCTCCAACAGAGCGCTTCATCTTCTATGACTAAAACCTCATGATTTTGAGTTTTTGATAATTCATAAATTTCTTTGATAGGGGCTTCTTGTCCAAAAATATGAGGCACTAAGACGGCACTTACGTTTTTAATTTTTGCTTTTAAATCAGCCACCTCTATCAAGCCATTCTCATCAACCTCTATCCATTCAATTTCATAGCCTTCAGCTAAAAAAGGAAGCGCGACAACGGCGCAAATAAAACTCGGTATGGCTATTTTTTTACTTTTTTCTGGCTCAACGATCTTCACCACCTCACGCAGCAGCGTCCTCGCACTTCCCGCTAAAACATAATTTTTTGTCCCGAACTCATGCCCAAAATCTAGATCTTTTTCTGACGGGTTTTTTAAAACCTGCGAAGCTGAAAAAAACGCTTCACGAAGGGTGAAGTGTGGATTGATCTGATTAGAGATAAGTTTGGGGGACATCTACTTATCCATATCTTCTTTTGGAAAAATCTCAAACTCGGCCTCAAGTATTCGGTCTTCTTCCGCTTTACTCACGGTAAACAGAAAGGACTGCTCGAGAGTCTCAAGCTCAATTTGCTCACCTACGACTGGAAACTTTTCTAATTTTTCTAGAAGAAATAGCCCTACAGTCTTATTTTCATCTTCTAGTTCCCACGGCCAGACATTTGGGACCTCTCCATTTATCTTTTCCCTGATAAACTCTTCAAGCTGCTCTAACTCAGCTTCACTGCTACAGGTAAAGTGTGATTTCCCAGTTTGGCGAATATCCAAGCGCTCTTGGTCATGCTCATCTTCTATCTCGCCAAAGACCTCTTCTAAAATGTCTTCAAGAGTTATTAGCCCGACCAGACCACCATGCTCATCATAGACGAGTGCCATGTGAGTTCGTTCTTTTCGGAAATCCTCAAGCAGCGTATCAATTTTCATAGTGACGGGCACCTTGTATGGTTTCTTAAGAGGGAGATTCGCGACTTTTTGTTTCATGAAACCTTTGTCTGACATTTTATCGATAACCGCATGTACAGACAAAATCCCAGTCACCTCATCCAAATCTTCATGATAAATAGGGGTTCGAGAAAAACGCTCTTGTCTAATCCCCGCTAATACCTCTTCGACCGGAGTATCGTCCTCATAAGCAAATATTTTGGACCTGGGTGTCATAACCGACGCGACATTGTGCTCTCCCATTTCCAAAATTCTTTCGACCCACTCTTTTTCTGACTGCTCAATTTTTCCTTCTTGCTCAGACAGCTCTAGCGCCGCTTTTAACTCATCTTCAGTCAGCCCATGATTTGGTTCGTCATTCGTCGCCCCTGACATCTTCGAGACTAGCTTGGAAAGTGGTGCCACAATAGGCCAGAGCAATAACTGCAAAAAAGATAAAGCTGGTGCGGTCATAAGGGCGAACTTCGCGGCATATTTGTGAGCCAGGCTCTTTGGTGTGATCTCCCCAAAAAGAAGCAGCAAAAGCGTCATCACCCCCGTAACCACTCCCAAGACCAGGGCGGTATTCTCTCCTACTCCATAGCTTTCGGCTATTTTGGTTCCCATAACGGTTGCCAGTGCCGAGGAGGCTACATTTACCACGTTGTTTCCAACCAAAATAGTCACCAGTAATTTCTGCGGATCCGACTTCAGCGCTTCAAGGCGCATGATCTTCTGCAGATCTGACTTTGTTTCGGCTTTATTTTTAAGGGCTTGAATTTTTTCAGCCGTCAGACTGAAAAGTGCAATCTCGGCTCCAGAAAAAAACCCAGATAAAACTAAGAGAAATAAGAGCAAGGGAACGTCGTCCATAAATTGTAAAGTAAGCCTATATACTAACAAACACAATTCTAACTAGATTTTTGACGGGCGGAAATATTTTTAAAGTTTTGTGCGAACAAACTCTTCAAGGTACCCGTCCGTCATTCCTGCTATGTAGTCACAAATTCGACGTTTCTCATCTTGATCTCGCAAAAAATCTGTCGGAAGTGCCTCTGGATTTTTTTCTAAAAATTCAAAAGCTTCTGTTATCAATTTGGCCCCATAGTGACTCATTCTCAAAACTTCTGGCTGTGTGTAGTAATGTGCCATTAACAGCCGCTTGAGTGACACAAACTGTCTGTAGTACTCCTCGCTAAAGGCCACAATAAAGTGAGAACAATTTTGTACATCTTCAAGATTTACTATCTTAAATTTTTTAAGATTTTTTTGTGTATTGGTAACGAGCTCTACCAATAAATTTTTGATGATCCTTCTTATGAAGCTCGCGCGATGTTCCGGTGCCACTTCCACAATATCTGATAAGGCTTGAGTGCAAATTTCAGATTCTCTTAGAATATCAAAATCTAGATATTCCGCTCTCATCCCATCATCAAGGTCTGCAGCCAAATAAGCGATTTCATCTGATATATCGACCAGTTGCATCTCTAGATGCGGAAAAAATATCTTTGCGCCTGCTTGAGTTTCAAATCCACGTTCATGTTTCTGTAGTCCATCCACTACTTCCCGTGAGAGATTCAGCCCCGGAAAACTTGGATAGCGTCGCTCAAAAGTCGTCACAACTCGGAGGGATTGACGATTATGGTCAAACTCTCGGCCGTACTTTTGCATACAGGCGTGCAGCGCTCGCTCTCCAACATGGCCAAAAGGCGGATGACCAATGTCATGCCCCAAAGCAATCGCTTCTGATAAATCTTCGTTGAGCTTAAGCTGCCGAGCTAAATCTCTGGCAATCTGAGCGACCTCAAGCGTATGCGTAAGACGGTTACGAAAATGATCACCTCTCTGTGGACTCACTACCTGCATTTTGCCTCTTAACCGGCGAAAAGAAGCCGTGTGTATGATGCGATCACGGTCACGCTGAAATGGATTTCGATCTGGATCTAAGTACTCCGAATGCTCACGTCCCTGAGACGTTGAAAAATGCTGCGCGAAAGTCGCTAGATTCGCATCTAGTGATACATTTACATTCTGGCCATCTAGAAATATTTTTTTCACACACTAAGTCTTATTATTTTTCACAAAAAAAACGAGAAAACCCGGGATTAATCGTTGTGATAAAAACTAAAGTCAAAGAGACTTCCTAGATTTTTTTGCAGATAATCAAACTGAATTAGCTTGGTTCTATCTCCAGCTGTTGCTCGTGATGTCACTTCTGATAAATGGGGCGACATTACGCTACTCCCCATTGGTGTTACTTCATACGCAGCTGCGTCTGGAGATAAATTTTGAATTGAGAAAAAGCATTTATCTTGATTAATGTTTGCCGAGGCGTTACAGTGACCGATTCCCCCTCCTGTTGGTGGGTAGAACCATTCTGTACAGACTTGAGTCCAGGCATTAAAATTAGTAGGGGTGAGAGGGGCGGCTTCTGGTGTAACATCTTCAACAATCCCATTAACGGCATTTAAAAAACTATTCTTAAGCCCTGAAGTTTCCTCTCCAACCAAAGCATAAGTTCCGGTCCCACTCTGCAATGGGCAGATAAATCTCCACTGAAATTTACTACTCGGTGTAATTTTAAGGCTAAAATTACCTGATGTCTGTCTTGCAACCGGTCCATCTGACGGATCGGTGTCATAATTAAATCTAAATTTTTGAGCGTCAAATGAATCTAACTCAAACTCAAATTTCTCACTTTCACTTCCTTTCACCTGGTTATTTATAGCATAAAAAGAAACATCTACATCATCTGACAGCCCCGGAAGATCAATTTTCTCTGTCTGTGGATCAATATGCTGGACCGGATCTTCATTGAGACTTACGAGAGAAGTCTCGACCCCACTTTCCGCTCCGTAATAGGCTCTCTCTGTAAAAAGGACATCCGTTGAAAAATTTAGCTCTCGAGCCAAAAGATTTGCCGCTGAAAGCCCCAACATCAAGACCAGCCCCGCTAAAAGCAATGTCACTACAAGAATCGACCCTTCTTTTTTGTGTGTTTTAAAAGAAGTTTTTTGGAATTTTTGTTTGGTGCTTTTTTTAGAATTCATCAGTTATTTTTACGGACTATAAACACGTGAGGAGACCGTCGTCTGAACTGAAGTTTTAACGTTCTCGAACCCTTCTTTTTTAGACGCTACCTCCATAAATATAGTGGTTTTCGGTTGCATTTGATTTTCCAACGCATAGTTAAAAGGATTGGCGCCTGGCGTTGATTTTAGATTGAAGTTAGTCACCTCAAACTTATTTGGAGAAAGTAGCGGTTGTCTGGTGCTATTTGCCTTACTCACTAAATAGACCATTTTATCCGCTGTATCATGCTCAATTTTAATTTCTCCATCTGGCTGAAAGTGATGATCTCCAGTAAGACAAAGCGTAGCGTTGTTACTTAGATCCAGACTCGGGCATCTATCTGCCGGCGCTCCTGCCTCATATCCCGCGTAGTCAATGGAATTGGCTCGAATTTTATCGGTCATTCTAGTCATGGCAAAACGTGTCTCTCGCTGTAGATCACGTGACGCTTCTACCTGGAAATAAGTCTGCATCATCACCCAGTAACTTTCCATAACTAAAATGAGCATCAGGGACCCAATAACCATCGCGACTAAAAGTTCTATCAAGGTTAGTCCTGGATTTTTAAATTTTGAATTTTTTCGAGCCTTTAAAAACATCTATTTTTAGGGTTTGTACCAGTTAGTAAGCCGAGACGAAATGGATAAACTTCTGTTAGAACTACGACGTTCCCAGGCGATATGACAGGTGAAGTCCAGTTGCTTATCTGAAACTTGATCAATCGTTACCCATCTCTGGAAAATAGTAGGATCAGGACTTGGACTGTAGTTAATTTCTCCCGCATTTTGATACAATCGAGCCCCACTGCTATTCCCCGTTGGATCAGATCCCAATTTTACAAAATGAGCGCCAAAATGCATCTTCTTCGTTGGATTAGCCGCGGGACCACAAATTTCACCGGTAGCCGCTGATCCCGAAGCAATTTCATACCAATCACCCGCTTGAAACTCGCTCGCTGGGGGAACATCTATGCAATTCCATGGTTTAAAACGCTTCCAGGCTGTGTCTCGTTTATTTCGCATTAACTCTACACACTCTTGGGCTAAGTAAGTGCCCTCAAGACGATCTTTGTTATCCTGGGTGGCCCACATAACCGTGGCCATCAAATAAGCCGCTGAAGCAATCAATATTCCAAAAATAACCATAGCCACTAAAACTTCCACCAGGGTGAATCCTGATTTTTGAGTAGGAGCTGATACGTTATTTTTGTTCATT
>CALIGR010000046.1 GCA_938021445.1 uncultured Candidatus Altimarinota bacterium | reverse complement strand
ACGGCTCTGGGCATTTTGTTTTTAGGGATTGCGGTAGTCTACACTGGCGCTCATAAAAACCTGACGGCGTCTTTAATTGAAAGCGATCCAAACGTTTTTGTGATGGAAACCAATCAGGGAGATATCAAAATAGAGCTGGATTATGAAAAAGCGCCTAAAGCTTCTCAGAATTTTGCGGTGCTAGCCACGAGTGGGAAATATGATGGGACCATTTTTCACCGAGTGATTAATGACTTTATGATTCAGGGTGGCGACTACGAAAACTTCAACGGCACAGGCGGAGAGAGCGCCTGGGGAGGATACTTTGAAAATGAAATTTCAGATTTGTCTCATGTGCGAGGGGCTTTGTCTATGGCAAACACTGGGCAACCGTCTTCAAACGGGTCTCAGTTTTTCATCGTTCAGGGAGACAATGCTACGCACTTAGATGGAAATCACACAGTCTTTGGTCGAGTTACGGCTGGGATGGATATCGTCGACAGTATTGCTACAACAACGGTTGATTTTAGAGATAAGCCGGAGGTCGATATTGTGATTGAGAAAATGAGTCGTCGATAGATTTTGTGTTTTTAATAGGTTTTTGGTAACGGTTAGTGTGTTTCAGCGTTAGAGAGAGATGCTTAATTCGGGTTTTATTTAATGGTATGAAATCGAACGACAAAGACAGAGTGCGAAAAAACGTCTGGGATCAGGTCTCTATGGCTTATGACCAGGCAGAGTTGAAAGGGCCAAAAAGCCGTCGATTTTTTCAACGTAAAAAGTTTCAAGCGGGTTTAATTACAGCCTTTTTTATAGCTTCTATTTTTCCAATTCACCAACCGAGTTTCACGAGCTCGGCTGGGGAAATTTTACCCGTATTCGGTCCGGTTGAGATTATCCGGGATAACGAAAGTTTTGTGGTGACTGACGCCACTCAGCTTCAGGTCGGAGACCGGATCAGGCTCGGGAGTCGTTCTCAAGCCCGTTGGGTTTCGCCTGGGAAATTAGTGACAGATATCGCGGCTCAGACAGAACTTAAAATTATTTCTTCTCAGCAGATGAACGTCGATCGAGGTGAAATTAATCACCTGAGCCTTAAACCTCAAATGATCAAGACAGAGAGAGGGACGGTACAGGTGCCAGCTGGTTCGCGTTTGAACTTACAGGTTCGTGATACTGGAGAAACGGTGGTTAAGAGTCAGAACTCTTCAGTAGAGCTGGAAGATAATTTTGGAAATCCAGCGAGACTCAGTTCAGGTGAAAAAATGGTTATCCGAAGTGAAGGCATCACGAAGCAAGTTACTCCTGAAGGTGATCAGCTTGATGTCGCACTTTCTTCAGAACAAATTGCCGCGATAAGAGCTAAAATAGAAGTGGCTCGTTCGAAAATTTTATCGGGCATAGAGCGCTCTTTAGTGGAGGATACGTCAGCTTTTTCAGATCAGATCACTTCGGCTAAAAACTCACTGAAGCAAATTCACCAGGTTATCTTGTCGAGTCGAGACTTGACTCCCGTTCGATTACTTGATGACCAAAACACATCACTTTCGGACATAGAAGGGCTCTTAATGGCGAAGAACGCGCCTCAATTTCTTTACCATGAGTTTCGAGACCTTATAGGGCTTATGGCTTTTCTTGACCGACACAAAACTCAGTTAAATTTTGAGCTTACCAATACAGAAATTCCGGCCTTTAATCGGTTTGTTATATTAGAGAAACTAAAAAATGTGGCGACTAGACCTGATGAAAAACAAGTCTTGCTTCGGATGCAAGAAATTTATGTACGTCATTTTTGGCGTCAGACCCATGATTCAGGCTATTTAGCGGAAGGACAGCTGACTCAGATTGAGCGCTCGAAGTTAATTCCTGGAACAAATTATAAATCTCAATTCATTAGGGCAGTGGATGCGCTTGATGATTTAAACGCTTGATTGTTTGACTTCGGAGGTGACAATTTTTATGTTTCTCAGAAACGGGGTCTTTTTAGTTTCCCCTCAGAACTTATTGAAACATGACAAACCCTATTATCCAAAAATTAACATTTGATGATGTATTATTGGTTCCTCAGTACTCGGAGGTGCTTCCAAAAGAAGTAAGTTTGGTGACTCGTTTAAGCCGGAATATTGAGCTAAACATGCCTTTAGTTTCAGCGGCTATGGATACCGTTACCGAAGAGCGCATGGCGATCACTATGGCACTCCATGGAGGGATTGGGATTATTCATAAAAACTGTACTCCAGATGAACAGGCGAAAATGGTGGCCTGTGTAAAACGTTACGAAAATGGATTTATTCGCGAACCGTTAGTTCTTTCTCCGGAACACAAAATTACAGATGTAGTGGCTTTGAGGGAGACTCATGGTTTCAAATCAATTCCGATCACAGAAGACGGTACCCTTGAATCAAAAGTTGTCGGGATGATCACCAGAAATGATTACCTTGGGCACAAGCATGCGGAGCTAAAAATATCAGACCGAATGCGGAAGCTTGAAGACCTTCTTACCGCCCAGGCGCCTATAGACCTTTCAGAAGCGAATGACATTTTAGAAGAATCTAAGCATTCCAAGCTTTTGCTTTTGAACCCAAATGGGACGCTTTATGCTCTTATGACAAGGCAGGATATTGAAAAAAATGAAAACTTCCCTCTGGCCTCAAAAGATAAACACAAAAGATTGAGAGTTGGAGCGGCGGTTGGTCCAGCGCATAACCGAGATGAAAGAGTCCAAAAGTTGGTTGATGCCGGCGTCGATGTGTTGATTGTAGATACCGCCCATGGGCATTCGAAAGGAGTCTTAGATACCGTTGAGTATATAAAGAAAAACTATAAAGGGATTGATGTTGTCGGTGGAAATATTGCCTCAGCGGAAGCGGTTGAAGCTCTGCATCAGGCTGGAGCTGATGGCGTTAAGGTCGGAATTGGTCCAGGGTCAATCTGTACGACTCGTGTAATTGCCGGCGTTGGGGTGCCTCAGCTGTCAGCGGTTATGGACGCTTACGCGGTGGCTCAAAAATTAGACCTACCGATTATTGCAGATGGCGGTATTAAGCTTTCTGGGGATGCTGCTAAAGCTTTAGCGGCGGGAGCGAGCGCGGTCATGATTGGCTCGCTTTTAGCCGGAACAGAGGAAAGCCCAGGAGAGGTAATCTATGCCGAAGGTAAGACGTATAAGTACTATCGAGGAATGGGATCGATTGCGGCGATGAAGCAGGGGGGCAAAGAGCGCTATGGACAATCAAATGTGGCGGATGAAAAATTGGTTCCAGAAGGGATTGAGGGCAAAATACTCTTGAAAGGAAAAGCCGCGAATGAGGTTTTCCAGCTGTGTGGCGGAGTTAGAAGTTCTATGGGGTATTGCGGAGCTCCTGATCTTGAGGTCTTTAAAAAGAAGGCTCAGTTTGTTCAGATTACTGGAGCGGGGCTAAAAGAGTCTCACCCGCATGATGTTTCTATTCTCAAAGAGGCCCCAAACTATAGAGGATAATTTGCCAAGAAGTAAAAATTAATTATAAAGATAGTTGTTATAGATAACTCAAATGAAGTTTAATTTTTTACAGCAGGTTGTCGG
>CALIGR010000045.1 GCA_938021445.1 uncultured Candidatus Altimarinota bacterium | reverse complement strand
GATTGATCCTATTTTAAAACCCTTCCGATGGGCTCGGATTGGGATGATTGATCTGTCGCCGATTGTGGCGATTCTCGCTCTTAGCTTCCTGACCAACTTGATGACTCAAGTTATGTATAACGTAATGGGGTAGTGTTTATTTCTTTGTCTTAATTGACTCGGTGGTCTTAACCGGCTCAAGTTTCTTTCGCTTTAAGCTTTTTGTTTCTTCCTTCTCGTCTGTCACTTTTATTTTCGCGGTATTGTCAGAAATATAAATTCCATGATCCGTGATTTTGGTGATTTTATTATGGGGAATAATTCGTCTTTTAGCCCAAGGAAAAATTCCAGTTTTTATCTCGATAGAAAGCAGACGAGGCGAGAGCGTATCGAAACTAAAATTGATAACGATGCCTAAGTTTTTTTTGGTCTTTTCGTCAAAAACGGGACTTCGTAAAATCGTTACTTCTTTTTGTAATACAGTTTGTATATGAGCGGCTTCACCTGGGTTAACCAGATCGTCTTCGTGTTTGACGATGAGAGCGCTTTCGCTCCATTCTAAGATGTATTTTGCAAAAAGCAGCTTGTTGCCACCAAGGGCTCTGACCCAGAGGGCCTCAAAGGCTCCTGTTTCTGGATTTATGACGAAGTCTATCATTTGCGCTATGGGCATATTTTGACCCTCATGCTCTGCATAAACCCAGGTTTTGCAGGCGCGCTTGTAGTCAGTGAGCATGAGGTTTTTGTATTAGACGGTTTCCCAATTAGTAAACTTTTTCGATCTCGATCCCTTGGTAGAAATAGTCCAAAATTTCTTCATAGCTTTTTCCTTGTTTGGCCAAGACTCGTGCCGAGTTTCCAGAGAGTCCAACTCCGTGTCCCTTTTGAACTAAACCTTCGTCATAGGGGAGACTTCGGCCTTGAGTCCATGGGTACTGACCAGCCCACTTGCTTGAGCTGGCGCCACTACTTTGAGTAAAGTAGGGGCCGATGGCGGGTTGGCCTTTGTAGGTCAGGACGACCCCATTGGTTTCGGCGATAAGTTTTTTCTGGTGGTCATGATATCGTTCCCATTCGTATCCAAGGTAAAACTGTGAAGTGGCAGGAGAGTCTTCCAGGTCGTAATTAAGCGTTCCAAATTTTCGTTTTTCACCAGAGTAAACATAGACGTAACTTCTCGCCAAGATATGAATGGCGTGTTTTTTCTCGTCAGGCTCGGTACTTGGTTCTTCAGCCAGTCCCCATAGATAGGTTTCAAGGGGTAATTGGTTTACGAGATAGAAGTCCTTGCCTCCGCTTGAATGAAAGTTGATTTGAGAACGAAATTTATTGTAAGGTCTATTTTGACTCAGCCCTCGGTTGTAGTTGAGAACAGTAATGTGTCCATCGGTGAAAAACTGAGGGTTTCCAACCTCCCATTCTTTCTCTCCTGAAGAGACTTTGAAGACTCGGCTTTTATTGGTTGGGATGACCCGCACTTCCTGATCTTTCGGGAAATTTTGGACGGTTTTCCCACTGGCACTTTTCATCGTAAGCATGTTGCTTCCAGTAAGGCTTGCAAAGCCTTCATTGAAATAGCTCAGCTTGATTTTCACTTCTCTTCCCATACTTGGGTCACTGACTCGACCAAGGACTTCTATTTTTCCTGGATCGGTTGGGGCATAGTCTTGAGAGTTAACCTTGATGGTTTTGACAGGAGTAAGCTTCTTGGTGGCGAAATCGAGTGATCCGGATACCTGGATGGGATAGGCGATCGGCTGGTGTTCGTAGTCAATATCCTTGATAGCAAGAATTAGCGGCGTTAGCTCTAAGTCATATCGACCATTTGGAGTGCTTTCTACTTTGATTTTCGCTTGGAAAAGACCGCTCTGACCTGACTCGATAGTTTGAGCCGCTCTAAATGAAGTGACTTTTAATCCTTCTGGAATGTTTTTTACGAAGAACTTTTCTCCTTTTTTCCATGGCACGCCAGAAACATTTTTGACTTCAAAATCCAAGTGCGTTTCCTGACCTCTTTTGAGGTATTTAAGCTTGATGAGCTTGGATCGCTCGATTGGGTTTTCGATCACAACCGTTCGATCTGCGTATCCTTGGATATGCTGTGCGGCTTTACTCTTACTGAGGAAGTCTCGACTGGTTTTGGTTCTTATCCGATGATTTGAAAACTTTTTCTCAAGCTCGACGACTTCTTTTCTGATTTCTGGGAGGAGTTTGTAGAGGTTGTTTCCAGGACAAGCGGTTCCGTGTCCTTTTCTAGCTACATCACGGTGTCCCGCGATATTAAATCCATGTGTTCCAAGCCATGAGGATCGCCCCGTGGCATTGATCTTGAATCGATTTGAAAGATCGGCAAGCGTGAGGGTGAGGACTTTTATCTGTTTGTCGGTTGGTTTTTCGTGTTGGAAATTACCCATAAGAGAGATCCCAACGGTTCCGACATTATGAAAGGCGGTGTGTGTCCCAACAGTCGTAACGCCTCCCGCACGGCCTTCGTAAATATTTCCTTGTTTATCAATTACAAAATTATATCCAATATCACCCCATCCGCGTGTAACGGTGTGGAAGTAGTAAATAGCTCGCATAAGCGCTCTTGGGTTTCGTCTTTCGTCTACATATTCACCCGTATGATGTACCACAAACTTTCGTACGGTTTGATTTTCCTGGATGGGCCAATAGAGTTTCCGGCCTTGTTCATCTTTATAGGTAACCGTTTTTGGTCGATGTTCGGGTTCGACTTGGTTTGTTTCAGGGAGTGCGCCTCGAGTGAATCCATTAAAGCCTCGTCCAGGTCGCCAGGCGCGAATTGACTCGTCAGCTCCCCAGTCAGCTCTTGAGATATATTTAGGCCTGGCCTGGAAATCGGGGAGCCCGTAAAAAGGATTATCTCCGGAATCATCATCCAGTGGTGCAAATTGCGCCGTTAGGGTCTCGTCCTCAATGATGGTGTTGTAAAAATGAGCTACCACTTCTATATTTTCTTCTGATTTTATTTTGAGCACATTAGTCTCGTCTCCTGTAAACAAAATATCTAAAAGATAAGGCTGTTCCGTTTCGTTCTCCTCTCCAATGTTCCATTCGTCCCAGTGACCCTCTTTGTCTTGGTACCAGACTTTTGGGATCGCATCACCTTCTTCATCGAACAGCGTAACCGCATTCCATTTAAATTCAGTTTCGATCACGGATTCTCCAGCTGGAATATTGATTTTATCTTCATAGAAGTAGGGGCCGCCGTCGGCGGCTCCCGATATATTTAGTGCAGAAGCCAGTGTGATCACAATTTCGTTAAGCATTTTTTTGGTATTAAATTATTTTTTGGAAAAATAATTCCTGAAGAAAAGTAAGACCCAAATTCAAAAGGATGTTATGTTTTTATTGTTCATGGTCAATTTTATTGTTCATAACTGAATTTTTCCTGAAGTATACGTTTTGACTTTTTGAGGTGTGACAAAAAAGCGAGTTCTTTGTGAAATTGTTAAAAATAATTATTTTCGTCTATCATCATTACATGTTAAAAATCCCATCACTTGATCAGATCAGTGCAAAATTAAACAAAACGGTAAAGCGGTTTCCGCTTCCGGTCCTTTTTGCCGCTATCACGGCGGGGATTGGGATTATGATGATCGGAGATTACAAGTTTTTGGATGAAGCGTGGAACTGGAAATTGTTAATGACCTCTGTTTTGGGTACTATTTTTTTAACGGCCCTGACACTTGCTGCTGAAAAAACTTCAAACACTCAGAGATCGGTGATAATGTGCTTTGGGGTAGCTTGTCTTGGGATTTACTGGTGGAGCCTGCAAACCGTTTCAGATCCCACACAGAGTATGGTTTTTCGTTTTATTTTCTTGAGTTTAGCGAGTCTTATTGGTCTTTTTTGGGCGCCGTTCTGGAAACAAAAAATAGATAATTTAAAGTTATGGCATTGGGTCTATCAAGTAGGAGTGAATTTTATCGTGACGATTTTCTTCGCGGTAGTTCTCTTTGCGGGGACGGGTTTGGCTGTATGGGCTATTGGCGCTTTGTTTGGCGTGGATATAGATGAGAGACTTTATGGCTATATCTGGGTGCTGTGTGCGGCGTTGTTCAGTCCTGTTTTCTTTTTAGCTCAGTTAGATCAGGATCCAGAAAAAATCAAGACCGGAAAAAGCGTTAATAAATTCATGAAGGTGTTTACGAAGTATATTATGAGTCCTATTACTCTGGGCTACTTGTTAATTTTGTACACTTATACACTGAAAGTACTTTTTGCGACGGAGTGGCCTAAAGGGGTATTGGGATGGCTTGTGATTTGTTTTTTAGGCGTTTCTATTTTTACTTATTTTTTATGGACTCCGTTGCTTAAGAAAACTTGGGAAAAGTATCACCGTCTATTTTGGTTGATTTTGTTGCCTCAGATCGTACTTCTTTTTATGGCTATTAGTGTTCGAATTCAGGCTTATAGCTGGACGGAGAATCGATACTTCGTGGTCGTGCTGGGTTTTTGGTTACTCGGGACAACACTTTACTTCTTACTTCAAAAACAGGCTCGATTTAAATGGGTGTTTTTATCACTGAGTGTGCTCATCTTTTTTACGCAAATTGGCCCGTTAAATGGTTATTCGATCAGTAAAAAAGCCCAGACGAGTCGTTTGATGGAAAATCTGACAGCGCTAAAAGTTTTAGAAAATGGACAGATTGTGAAGTTAGAAGCGAGACCGAATACTGAGCAAGAAGATGAAATTTCAAGTATTTTGGAGTATTTAGAAAACCGTCACGGCGTGGATTATCTAAAGAATCTTTTTCCTTCTGCGGCGGAAAATTTTGTAAAAAAAGATATCTATGAAAGTCCAGAATCACAGCTTATGAGCCTTATGGGTCTTAAGTATAGAACTGAGTGGGAGCGCCGATCTAACGTAGATACTCAGGATTTAGATTATAGTTACTCCATTAGCTATGACGCGCCACGTCAGATAAGTGGATATGACTGGAGACTGAAGCCAACTTATCAAAAAGGGGGGAGTTCGGTAGCGGCCGGTGGTATACCGATTCGATATAGTGTTTCAGTTAATCAAAAAGAAAAGCAGCTTACTTTTTATGATCGAGAATCCGTGTTGGGGGTTGTATTTGTGGGTCCTTACTTAGATCAGATAAACACAGATCTATCAAGAAGAGTGAGTGGAAATGTCGATCCGGAGCGAATGAAATTTAACTATGAAGATGAGAGTCTCTCAGTGCTTGTTTATGTGACTCATTTAAGAGCGCAGAAGAATGAGATTAAGCACTTTGAGTCTGAGGTGTACTTGAGGGTGAAGGA
>CALIGR010000044.1 GCA_938021445.1 uncultured Candidatus Altimarinota bacterium | reverse complement strand
GCCTTGACGAATCCGGTTTCTGAGAACTTACCAGTGTCGATGATGTGGCCGGATTCAACTAAGGACTCAAGAAGCCCATCGTTTTCGCTCCAGCTCTTGAAGTGGAACTCATCGTCTTCAAGCGAGTCATCAATGTTGACTGTGACTCTTGCCATTTGAGAGCCGTTTAAGTCGGCTAGGTTGATGCACAACTTTTGATCAACAACGTATTTTTCAAAAGCGAGTTGGAAATCACCCTGTATGTATTTTGCGTTAACTGTTACAGGGATGGTCTTACCGATTAAATTGTCGTACTTCATTGTGTTTGTCCTTTGGTTTGGCCGGTGGGAGTTGCCAGCCTTGTGTTTAGTCGTAAGGGTTATAAACCGTGTTGTATTCTTCTGGCGAAATCCAGCCCATACCGTCGTGATTAACAAAGCCCTTTGCCTTCATCCTTGCCGCTCTACGCCTGCGTGAACGCTTGCCCTTGCTGGCTATGCTGGGGGTTTTACTTGTGTAGTTAGTCGCTAGACCGCCGTAAATTGATTCGGTGGCGTTGCCGCTAAACCGGGTTAGTGCCGAAGCTATAAATGCTGCTGCTGAAAGTCTCATAGAGTTCTCTGTGGGTGAATGATTTTGTTTAACTGCTCTTTGGTTTTTACTTCTAAATACTTCTTGCATGTGGCCGGATTCATTTGATCAACCCAACCGGTTCTTTTGTCCCAAAATCTGAGGCATTTTAATCTTCTTATGCAGTTGACACCTGCACAACGCGGCTGTGCTTTTGTATCCGTCATATCAATCCTTGGGGCCAAATAGATAAACCCCTTTGGAATATGCCTTTTTGAATCTAAAGTCAGTTCTCATGATTTCTAGCTCAAACTCTCTATGGCATTGCATAGCAGGTATTCCCAGCTCCTCACGAGCTTCTAGGAGCACATCGTGCAGGAAGAAAGAGAGGAAGGTAACCGGAACAATTCGGCCTGATGCAAGGGTTGTTAGAGGCCCATCAGGTATGCCGATTAGACCGAATCGGGTTCTGTATTTCGGGCTACAACCGTCCGAGCAAGCAACCGGCTTAATAGTAAATAATCGGCTCTCAGACTGGAACTTCTCAGCATCTATTGTAGGTAACGGAGATTCCAGTATGTAGTTAAGGTAAGAATCGGCTCGGTACTTCTTCACCTTGAATTTGGAAACCATATTAGTCAGCTAACTTGATGCCGATCTTGGCTATGTCGATCAATAGATTGCCGTAGACGTCCAGCACCGAGATCTGCTCGTCTTCACTAAGGTTGGTGGCTGCTACCTTCTCAAAGCTCACTATCGTGCCGGTGTGGCGCTCCTGCTTGCCGTAACCCATACTCAGAGTGACAAGCCTACCCACTATGCAAGTTTTCTCTGTCCATCGCTTGCCGTATTCCCTTAACTCGTGGGTTTTGTTGCCTCGTGTGAATGCGTAGTAATACTCTTTATTCAAAGGCAGAAATAACGGCTTTAAATCCTTGAGTATCTCCACATCGCTGTTTTTGATTTGATCTGTAGATTCAAAGCCGACCGCTATTTTTGCAGATTCAGGACTTAGTGAGCAGATTTGGTCAAATGCCTGGAGCCTCCAAATATCATCTGCCGAGATTAAAAAGTACTCGGGGGATTCTTCGGTTGTTTTAATTCCAGACTGCCCGAACACGCTACCGATTCGGTTGTTTTCTACGTTGGTGGTGCCGTAGATAATAAAAGGCTCCTGTGAAGCTCTGGAGCGGTCTCTATTGCCTGCGTAAATAGTCATTAGTTTATTTCCGTTTTAGGCCGATCTGATTTAGGCGTTGCCAATACCCGCGCTTTCCAAAGCTCTAAAAATGCTTCGATTGGCGCGATTTGATCTGCGCTAACTTCTTTACGGTGGATGATCTTCAAAGTTTGATCGGAATTAATATGCAAAATTGAACAGGTTTCATCGTCCATGATTTCAACCGTGTTTTTTGTCTTGTCTACCACCTCAACCTTTAGACCTTTGCCAAGTTGCCGGTTTGTGATGCTCGACATTGTCTTTGCAAACTCTGATTGATAGCTAAGTCTTAGCAACTCTATTTCGTTAAAAGTAGGGGGGGCGTCTGCATTCTTCTTGTGCTGCAACTTATGCTCGAAATGCAGATTTGACGGTATCAGGGTGTAGTCAAGTTCGATAGCTTGAGTTATTTGATCGATCCAGGATTCGCCCTTGGATTCTTTGAGGAATATTTGAAGCAAATGTCCGTGATCTTCGCTTATAGATTTAATCAACTTGCTTTTGTTTTTAGAGTGGCTTTTGGCTATGTATTCGAGTGCCGTGCTGGATTTGCTCCAAAGATTAACGACTCGTGGCAGCAATGACCGGAGTAATCGCGGTCTGGGGTAGCAAAATACATGTATTACTGATTCGGGGCTTTTGTCCATTTTCGTCTCGGCTAATGCTGGGGAGCGGGAGTTGCTCCGGTAGAATCAGTATAGCCGAGACTGTTTTGATTTTGTAAACTATTTTATTGGTTCGGGCAGGTTCCACAAACAGTCTTAACTGCGAATGCAACCGGCGTTAGCCGCATAAAGCTACATGGGTGAATGCCTAACGCATTCATAAGCCTTGTCTTCGCTGGAACGACCTGGCCGCTGCTCATGGCTTTTATCTGGGCCATATCCTCGGCTTTGAACTCATAGTTTTCTTGCTTGCTAGTGCCCATATCTATTTTCCTTTTTCGGCTGTAACGGGCTTAACAATAGGTATTGCTCCGTTGTCAAAGTCTGGGTTGATTGTCTCGCAGCGATTGGCATGCTCCATTAAAGCGCGTAAACGAGTGGCCTCGAATGGCTTGTCTGAGCCTTTGGAATCGCTGGATAGTTTGAAATCACAGTTTTTAAACTGATCTAATGTTTGATCGACGCGCATAGCGCTCACCTTTAAAAACCTCGGGCTATTACACCTGAGGTAAACCACTTGGAGGAATTACGACCCTGAGAAACTAGACTCGGGGTTGGGCCAACTATAGGCCGGTTGTTTTGATTTCGCAACCGTAACGGTCTTGCGATGTTTGATAAAGTCCGGCTGAGGGTAGACTCCCGAGCGGTAACCGAAATACGTCAACGGGAAAGGACAACCCGCATCGAGGGCCTTAA
>CALIGR010000043.1 GCA_938021445.1 uncultured Candidatus Altimarinota bacterium | reverse complement strand
AGCTCCCATCTGAGTTATAAAAACCACTAAGACAAAGTGCTGATGAAACCTGGATAAAGATTCCAGCACTCATCACCATGCCTCCAAAAACGGTTAATCTAGAAATTTTCATTTATCAAAAACTTTACAACATCATTGTATGTATTTTTTTGACAAATCAAGTTTTTAACGATTACCCGAGTCTTTGATCCAATTCGTTCCCACAGTTTTTACAAAATTTCGCATCAAAATCATGCCGAGGGAAATGGCAGTAGTAGCAGGTATGGTTTTTCTTTCCAAAAAAATGATCAATGAACATCTTGGTGATAATCGCCGTGAAAATCGCGATAACCCCGAGCCCAAAGAACATCATAAAGCCACCAAGAATTTTTCCCGCCCAGGTCACCGGGACGATATCACCATAACCAATCGTCGCGATGGTCACTACCGCCCACCAGATGGCGTCGGGAATCGTTTGGATATTGGGGTTTACCCCGTGCTCCAGATAATACATTCCACAAGAACTGATCACGAGGGAGATCCCAAAAGTAACACCAAAAATCTTGAACTCGTTTTGATAGTTTGGAAAAGACTTAAAAAACGCAGCCAGTGTGTCGGAATAGCGAAAAATCTTGAGAAGCTGTAAAATCTTAAAGAACCTCAGACTTCTCAAAAAAGTAAAATTAGTCAGAGAAATGTAAAAACTCGCGATAACTAATAAATCAACGATAGATAAAAAAGAGAAAACGTACTGACGTTTGTTTGGCGCAATGTAAAGTCGCGCAAAATACTCAAGCGCAAAAATAGTGATTACAAAGAAATCAAAATAGTGAAAGTACTCGATGTACTGATGTCCCCACTCAGTTGTCTCAATAATGAAGAAAAAGATCGAAACAATAATCAGCAAAATCAAACACGAGTTCACTAAGCGTCCGGTCTTTGACTCCGGATTCTCAAGAATATTGTGTAGGGACCGCTTAAACGAATTCATCTGTATCTAAAATTCCTTAAATTATACCATAAAAGCACTCAAATATCTAGGACAGTTCAGGAGAATCAAGCCATTGACTAAAGTGGAAAATTGAACAGAATCCCGCTCGATTAAGATCACTGAAAATCATGCTTGAAATAAAAAATCTACACGCTCAATTTGAAGACACCAAAATCCTTAAAGGTGTTGATCTCACGGTTAATCCTGGAGAAGTACATGTTTTACTTGGACCCAATGGTTCTGGGAAATCTACTTTAGGACGCGTTATTTTAGGGGACGAAAAGTACGAAAAAACTGAAGGGACTATTAATTTTAAGGGGGAAGATTTTGAAGAATTTGAGCCTTCGGAACGAGCCCAGGCTGGTTTCTTCTTTACGTTTCAGTCTCCCCCTGAAATTGACGGAGTCAGTGTTAAGGACTTTTTATTCGCGGCAAAGAAAGCTTTTGAGCCTGATTTTGCTTCAAGTTTTAAGTTTAAAAAAGGCCTGACTCAGACCCTAGAAGACTTAAGACTCCCTGGAGAATTTATAGACCGAGAAACCAATCTTGGTTTTTCTGGAGGCGAAAGAAAAAAGATAGAAATGGCCTCTATGATGACGCTTAATCCAGATTGTGCATTTTTAGATGAAATAGATTCGGGGATTGATATCGACACGATCAAGCAGATTGGAAAAACAATTAGAGAATTTTTGTCTGATAAATCTAAATCTCTTATTTTAGTCACTCACTCTGATAAACTTCTGGAAGAAATAGAACCAACACACGTCCATATTTTCGGTCAGGGCGTAATTCTTAAATCTGGGGGAAAAGAGCTTGTCGCTGAAATACAAGAAGGAGGTTTTGATAAACACGTTAAGAAAGCCAATACGAAGCTAAACGTGGTAAACTAGTTACTGACTCTTTGGTAAAACTCGGTACTCATTCGCTTCGTGCTCTAGCTCAAAAGGCGTCTCAAGTGTAATTTTTGTAAAAAAGTTTTCATATGAGACTGATTTAACCGCCTTAATTTCAGCGCCTTCTACATTTTCAGTCCCCGTTGGAGAAATAATCAGTCGATCTCCCACTGAAAATAATAGAACCTGGTCCCCTTTTACATAAAAATGATCCTGGCCGGCTGCGGCTTTTAGGTTGTAATTCTGATCACCAAACACCGTTGTCATTCCAAAGTTTGCCGAAGTATCTGTGCTAGATTTCGCTCCATCAACCTCAAATAATTCACTTCGAATCAACCAGTCAGCTGGAACGTTTGGGATTACTTCTGTTTTAAGATCAAGGGTCTCGTTAGAGCTTGGATCTACCAAATTAAAAGCCGTCAAGGCTAACTCAAATTCCATATCTCGAGCGTTTTTAGGTACATTCGTCTTTAGATGCACCTCTGGCGTTTCACCCAGTTTCAATTGTGGTAAAAATGCCAAATAAGCTTCATCTAAGACTAGTTTTCCAGTCTCCGTATCAAGACCGACCGCTCCCAGTGAAAGTCCGTCTACGGTCAGATAAAAATCATAGTCGGTGAAGTCTGCCAAATCACTCGCGGTAAAAAATTGAAAGCTTGCGTAGTTTAGTTTTGCTTCTTGCAACGAGTTTGCTGATTTCACCCCAAAGGCAAGCAGTGACTCGCCATCATCATTGTTACGCAGATCGGTCTCAATTTTGGCAACCGTTCCAAGCGATTCAAAAGTAATGGTTTGATCTGTTTCCGCGGTTTCGACTTCTACTTCAACCTCTGTCGTGGTTTCAGTTGTGATTTGTGTGGTCTCTTTTTCCGTCTCTTCTAAATCACTTGAAGTAGTTGAGCTTGTTTCAGTCTCTGTACTTGTCGTGCCCGCTTCCTTATAAACCAAGTCCTCTAACCCGTTAGTGCTCGTCTCTGGCTGATTTCCGAGTTGTATATATTGGTAAAGAGCCACGGCTACTTCATTTCTACTCAGCTTATCTCCCGCTGAAAAGCTACCAATTTGCTTGGGAAAGAAGTCATAATAATCTGCGGCCCCCATGTAAGGATAAAACCAATCTGAGTCGTTAATGTCATCGAACGAATGAGGCCAGTTTTTAGGAAGCTCAAACGCTTCAACCATCATTTTGCTCAATTCGGCTCGATTCACGCCCTCTCCAGGTCGAAAAGTCCCGTCCGGATATCCATTAATCACGCCTCTACGCGCGGACTCTGACACAAAGGGCATGTACCAACCGCCATCAATTGTATCAGTAAAGAGACCTGAAGTTTCAGTGAATACCTCCCCTGGAACTAGAAGATTCATCAGCATCTTAGCCGCTTCAGCTCTCGTTACCAGAAGCTCTCCTTTGAATTCTCCGTCGGGAAACCCACCAATAACACTTCGTTTCTCCAGCTCTATAGCTGACTTCCCTTCAAGGGAAATGGGATCGATATCCGGAAAAACTAACTCACTTGTAATTTCTACTTTGGCTTCTGTTTTTATTTCTGCCTCCGCATCAGCTGAAGATTCAACCGCTGAAATGCCGTAAACCACTACATCTTCTGCCGGACGGTTATTGCTCCCCGTTTCAACTTTTGCAATCTTATCTACGATTTCAAGGCCCTCTACTACCATGCCAAAAATGGTATGTTTTCCATCTAGGTGAGGAGCGGGTGCCTGCACAATAAAAAATTGTGACCCGTTTGTATTAGGCCCAGCGTTAGCCATAGAGATTACTCCCCGTTTGTGGGTTAAATCCGCTACAATTTCATCATCAATAGTACCTCCATTAAAACTTTCTCCTCCCGTTCCATCACGATTTTCATAATCCCCGCCTTGAATCATAAACCCATCAATGACTCTGTGGAAAATAGTATCATCATATTTATCAGCTCCGGCTAAGTCTGCAAAATTTTGCGCTGTTTTCGGTGCTTTATCAAAATATAACTCAAGTTCGATATCACCCTCTGAGGTTTCAATCATATAGCGATTTGGATCAACTGTTTGAGCCTGAACACTCGTTACCAAAAAACCGAACACCAAAAGTAAGCATAGAAATTTTTTCATGAATATCGTTTTAAAAACACAATTATCTTATGAAATTTTAAACGACAAACAAGTCAGACCGTTACCGACTTAGTAACCAAAAAGGATAGATTCATCATCGTTTCCAGCTCCCGTATTGGTGTCTGGTTGATACCAAGCGCCCATAGGCACTGATGAAGTGATCTGCATCCCGGCTGGAAGCGGCGCTCCATGATCTCCAAAATCATAAT
>CALIGR010000042.1 GCA_938021445.1 uncultured Candidatus Altimarinota bacterium | reverse complement strand
ATACAATGATGTTGTAAAGTTTTTGATAAATGAAAATTTCTAGATTAACCGTTTTTGGAGGCATGGTGATGAGTGCTGGAATCTTTATCCAGGTTTCATCAGCACTTTGTCTTAGTGGTTTTTATAACTCAGATGGGAGCTGTCGGATACTCGGGACGGAAAACCGAAACGTTTCAGTTACTTCAAGCCATAATACGTCTAGAAATACTTCTCAAAGCAATAGTAACTTAACTTTGACTCAGTTTGCTGAGCAAGGAGGATCGGTAAATAGCCTAAATAACTCCGGGATTGTGAGTGTGATACCAAATGCCCAAAATTGTCTGAGTGGATTTTTCAATACGGATGGAAGTTGCCGAGTTTTAAATACCACAAGAAGCACTACGGTGATCAACAATATCTCAACACCAACAGCCGTGAATAATAGCGGTGTGACGAGCGTGATTACAAATGCGCAAAACTGTGCGAGTGGATTTTTCAATATGGATGGAAGTTGTCGAATTTTAAATACAACCACAAATACAACGGTGCTCAACGATGTCCCAACTACTACAAACAACAGCAGTATCGCAAGTGTGGTTACAAATGCTCAAAATTGTCTGAGTGGTTTTTTTAGCAGTGATGGGAGTTGCCGAGAGCTGGCGACAAGCCGTGCTCGTACTAGCTATACTCTTACCAGTACTTACCAGCCATCAAGTACAAACTATGTGTCACGTACTACTTACACACCAAGTGTTACTTACGCACCAAGTACGAGTTACGTCCCGAGCACGACTTATACAACGACTCCAACGATCCAACAGACTTATACACCAACGACGTCGGTGCAACCGGCTCAGTATCATCATGTGGGTGATTATGATACCTACGTGAATGGGCTGAGTCAGAATTATAGTAATAGTGGAGGATTCTATTATTCGGTAGGGGATTATGGTACTTATATTAATCAACCAGCTAGTGCTTTTAGTACTAACTATGGTTTCTCGTGGTAGGATTTTTTTGGAAGAGAAACGGGGGCGCTTGGTTTTAAAATTTGACTTGCTGAAAAAATACATACAATAAAAAAGTAAAGTGTTTATTTTTCTATTTATGAAGTTTTCTAAACTAGCGGTTTTAGGTGGATTTGTTTTGAGTGTTGGACTTTTTATCCAGGTCTCTTCGGCTATTTGCTTGAGTGGTTTTTTTAATGGTGACGGTAGTTGTCGGATACTGGGAACAGAAAATAGAAATGTTTCGGTGAGTTCAAATAATAACAATACTTCAAATAACTCAGGGATCGCGAGTGTGATTCCCAATGCTCAAAACTGTCTGAGTGGTTTTTTCACGAGTGACGGTGCTTGTCGAGATCTTAATCTAAATAGAGGTACAACCACAACTCAAGCAACACCCCCCAATACGCAGATCATCTCTCAGGTGGACGCCGGAAGTTGTGTGAGCGGATTTTTCAACACGGATGGAACCTGCAGAGTGCTCTACACCCCAAGAACTCAACCGACGACCCTGGCACCAATAGTACCAGTATCACCAACGGTAGATGTCTGCCCTCAAGTGCCGATGCCACAGTGTGCCCCAGGGACTCAATTGATTTCTTTAGGTAAAGATCAAAATGGGTGTCTAAAGGGATATACTTGTGAATCTCAGTCGTACCAAAATCCTCAATTTAAAGTTTCTAAAAAATCGGGAGTCACGCCTTTAAAAGTTATGTTTTCAGCGAATGTAGGTGGGTTTTCTCGAGAGCGATATCAAGTTGATTTCGGGGATGGTAGTGTGTACCAATCTATATCTTGTTACGCGCCTCTGGGCGTGTGTCTGCGACCAGGGACAATTGAACACACTTACACTAAATCAGGAAACTACCGAGCGAGGCTTATTGCCAAAAATGCAAGCACGGGAGTGGAGCGCCAGATTGCGAGTCAGAATATAAACGTTGAAGCCAAAGACTCAAACAGTGAATTAAGGACTTACCAAGGCTACTTAGACGGCCACTTGTTTATAACAACTCCTCAGATCTCGTTAGGGGATGCCTTGAAAAACTGCCGTCAAAATGAGGCCAATAATCCTCAAAAATCAATCCGTTGCACTTGGCATGGCCAGTTGATTTATGAAACTAAATCAGAATCGAGCGATCCAACGTATTGTCCAGCTGTTTATGAGCCGGTTTGTGGGAGAATATTTGAACGTTGTACCGATCGCTTGAATTGCCGACATCGTAGAGGGTCGCTTGCAACTTATAGTAATCTTTGTGCGCTGCGATCGGATAAAGCTCAATTCGTCTCAAACGGTAGATGTCCCTATGAGGGAAAGAGCGTAATAGATAGATTTAGAGTTTTGAACCCAGGAACCCATAATTCAAGCTGGTTTGAGTTAGTTCAATAATAAAAAGTAATTTGAATAAACCGTTTTGGTCTTTACAGTAGTTTTGTGAATACAAAAAAACTGACTCAGAACTGGAGATTCCTTACGAAGCCTTACCAGCGCCCAAACAGCCTCAAGAGCTGGTTTCAAGTGGTGAACTCGTTTGCGCCCTTTTTGTTTTTTTGCACACTAGCGTACTGGTTCGCCAGTTTCAGTATATTGGCGATGATACTCTCATCTTTTATGGCCGCTTTGTTTGGCGTTCGGATTTTTATCATCCAGCATGACTGTGGGCACGGGTCGTTTATGAAGAGCCGGGTTTGGCGAGATAGGATTGGATATGTTTGTAGTTTTGTGACGGGAGTTCCGTACAGAGCCTGGCAGTGGGAGCACGCACAGCATCATGCACACAGTGGGAATATTGACCACGGAGACATCGGAGAAGTGACCCTGTATACGGCCCAAGAATTTTTATCACTTACAGAGCGGCAACGTTTTTATTATCGTCTTTACCGTTATCCAATGGTTATGTTTCTTATTGGCCCAGCTTGGATTTTCTTTTTTTCTTATCGTTGGGCGTACTGGGCTCAATTTAAAGGCCAAAAACAAGTAGCGCAGAGTATCTGGATCACCAATGCCTATTTGATCTTCATGCTTTCAGCTGGGGTTTATTTCTTTGGCTGGAGCTTTTTATTCGTCTACGGTCTTACGATTTACTTTACAGCGGTGATTGGAGTCTGGCTTTTCTATGTGCAGCATCAGTTCGAAGAGACTTACTATGAGAGAGCCTCTGAGTGGGATGCACAAGAGTCAGCCTTACATGGGAGTTCGTTTTTTAAACTCCCTAAAATACTTCAGTGGTTTACTGGAAACATAGGGTTCCATCACATTCATCACTTAAATCCACTGATCCCAAATTACGAGTTAGAAAAATGCCACTACGAAAATGAACTTTTCCAGGAAGAAGCCGTAACTCTTACTCTTTCTGATTGCTGGGCAACGATGCAGCTGAAGTTTTGGGATGAGCAACGGAAAAAAATGATTACGTGGAGTGAGCTCAAGCGGTATTATTTAGCTTGATTATCAGGAGTTTGACTTTTCGATATTCCGTGTTTTTTAGTATCTTTTTTTGATGTTTTGCTTTATAAACAGATTCATGTTAGATGTATCAGATCTGTATGGTCCTCAAAAATCAGAATCTTTTGATGAGTGGGTTAGAGAAGTGTGTGAAGAGACCGCAAAAATCGCAGAAGAAGCGATAAAAGCAGGAAAACGAGCAGTAGAAGACCTTCACTATTGGGATCTTTCTAACCATATTGGAGAAGAACCGGTGATACTGGTAAAACAGGCTCAGTACTTTGTGCTTAAGCCCTTTGCGGTTCAGCAGGCAATTCGCCAGAGTTCTCTTGAGTCTTTCAGAGCAGCTCTTGAGGGTTTTGTTGAGACACTAAAATCAGAAGATCCGAGACTTAGTGATGAAGAAATAGGAAGACATATAGCGAACTTTATAGAACCCATAAATGGCTTCTATATGAAAAAACTTAGGTATTCACTTCTGATAGTTAATCGCGAGGCTAAAAATTATCTCAGAGCTTATGACCCAAGTTTTAATATCCCAGAACTGTAGGTTTAAATTGAAGCTCTCTCAGCCGCTTCAATCGTGTTTTCAATAAGAGAGAAAACCGTCATTGGGCCAACACCACCAGGGACCGGGGAGATGGCTTTGGCTTTTTTTGAAGCGCTCTCGAAATGTACATCCCCGACAAGCTTACCTTCATCGGTACGGTGAATCCCGACATCAATAACAGTCGTTCCTTCTTTGATCTGATCACCATGGACAAACTCAGGTCGCCCAACGGCGACAATTAATATATCAGCTTGAGCTACATAGTTGTTCAAATTTTGTGTTCGAGAATGACAAATGGTAACCGTGGCACTTTCATTGAGCGCTAAGATGGCGACTGGTTTTCCGACGATATTAGAACGACCGATCACAACGACGTGTTGCCCACTAAATTCAGCACCGGACTCCTTGATCATTCGGATAATGCCTTTTGGCGTGCAGCACTGAAGGCTGTCTTCCCCGAGAAATAAATTCCCCACACTTTCTGGGGTAAACCCATCTGCGTCCTTAATTGGGCTGATAGCGTCTACGACTTTCGACATCGAGATGTGATCGGGGAGTGGAGCTTGTACCATAAATCCGTGAACGGTCGTGTCATTATTCAGATCATCAATGATATTTAATAGCTCTATCTCTGTAATCGTATCTGGGTAGGTGAGCGTCTCATGAAGAATGCCGGCTTTATCAGCAAATTTTTCTTTTTGTCGGATATAACTTTTTGAGGCGGGGTTTTCACCAACGAGAACAATGACAAGCTTCGGTTGAACATTTTTATTGTTCAATGATTCGACTCTAGGTTGTAATTCTGCTTCGAGTAGTCTTTCGGCAATTTCTTTTCCGGAGATTATTTGAGCGGTCATGTTTTTAAAATTTAAATTACTTTTTCTGTAGTTTTTCTAGGACTAGGTTCAAAACCTCGTCTCCAATTTCATCTCTCCTTCTTATGTCACCGTTGATATCGACATTGACTTTAACCCAACGGAAATCAGAATCACATTTTTTGAGAGCCACTTCTCGCACTTTTTTTAGGTACTCGTTGTCAATTTCATGTAGATCCTCTGGCCGTCCTTTAGCGGCGTGTATTTTCGCACGGGCTTCAAAACTCGCGTCCATAAAAAGGACGAGGCTTTCTTTTGGAAATCCAAAAATATCGTACTCGAGTGTCTGAACGTACTGCTGAAGTTCGTCCGTTTCACTTTGTGTTTTCCCTCGAGCGGGAGTGTAGATCAAGTTAGAGGTGACGCCCCGATCAAAGATCACCAGTTCATTTTCATCTCGAAGTTTTTCGATTTCTTCAATTTGAGCGAGCCTGTCAGCGGCGTAGAGACTCGCAATCATTCGCGCGTCGATTTTGTGAAAGTCTCCCAGCTCGCCCCGAAGGTAAGCGGCAATTCGTTGCCCGGCGGAAGTGTCTTCGTAGCCCGGGAACCGTTTCCATCCAGTTTTTATTTTTTTCTGCTCAAGGTTTTTAATGAGCAGTTCAGTCTGTGTGGACTTGCCACACGCATCCAGACCTTCGAGAACAATTATAGGAGCCTTCATATTTTAATCTTATTAATCTTTAAAATTTTGATTAATCCTGGTTCGGGTGTTTTTTACCGTATTTTAGCTTACAAATAACGATGGAGCTTTGGACAAAAAAGAGCACCACATTGGTAATGATTATCGGGAGGTCATTTTTTAAAACTCCATAGAGCGTCCAAGCGATCGCTCCACATATAAGGATAGAGTAGGTTGAGAGTGAAACGTCTTCAACTGACTTCGTTTTCCAGACCTGCCAGGCTTGTGGCAAAAATCCGACCATGACAAGGCCCATCGCGATATAACCAATCAAATCTGTAGAGTCCATAGTTTGAAAAAAAACGTTCACAGTCTAAAGTGTATTTTGTGAAAACCAAGCCAAAAATTTTCGGAATCCTAAACCTGACGCCAGATAGTTTTTCTGACGGCGGACAGTTTAATGAGACAGATAAAGCCTTGATTCAAGCTGAAAAATTATTGAGCGACGGGGCTGACTTTATCGATATTGGGGGAGAGTCTACACGGCCGGGCGCTAAAGATCTAGACTGGGAAGAAGAGTGGGGGAGAGTGTTTAGTTTTTTAAATAAAATTGATAGCAGGGGGCAGATATCATCTGATCCAGTTAAAACACCAGGTATAACGATTGATAAAATATCCCTTGATTCTAGAAAGCCAGACGTCGCTCGTAAGTTTTGTGAAAAAGGAGGGATTTGGCTCAACGATGTCTCAAGTTTTCAGTCTGAAGCAATGATTGATGTCGCTCTTGAGTATGACACATATTGCATCGTGAATCATTTCCCAGGGAAAACGATAGCCGAAGTGCATGAACAAAATATTGGTTCATCAATAAAAGTAATGGATGACCTTATGTTTAAACGTGAGTATCTCATCGAGGCCGGAGTTGATCATCACAAGATCATACTTGATCCAGGAATTGGTTTTGGAAAGACCATGGAACTCAACTGGGAACTTCTAAAGTTTCCAGAGTTAATACCAGATATTAGAGTGATGATCGGTCACTCTCGTAAAAGATTCCTAGGAGAAAATCGCATGAAAAAACCAGTGAATGATGAAGCCTCAAAAATAGCTATTAATTCAGGGGCTTGGGCGCTGCGAGTGCATGAGGTTTAAAAAACACTCATAGTTTTAGCTACGGGTGTTTTTTCTAAATTAAATCTAGTGATTTTTTACTCAACGAGATTACTGTAAAGTTTTAGTTTTAGGTGACTTCGGTCATCAATATCAAAGGAGGCGCCTTCGACAGTATTATTACGGTTAATATTCAGATCTCGAGACCGACTAGCATCAATGGCAAAAGCTTGATGGCTCAGGCCTGGGCTGTTCGTGAATTTATTATTACTAAATTCCAAATTATCGGCATTAATAACGAATATAGCCCCAACCCCATTTGCATCTTTATCACCCGCACTATTAACGCCATTGTCTTTTAGCTTGTTATTAGTAATCGCAATGTTTTTGGTTCGCTGAATATTAGAAACGTTCCCAGCAGGAGTTGTACTTTCAGAATCCAGGCCTTCATCGCGGACGATCACAATATCTTCGTTGGCAAAGGTTACCGCACTTATATCATCACGTTTACCATTAATTAAGCCGACAGAGATGAGGTTTTTTTCAGGAATAACCCGTGTCACTGTGGCAATATTGCCACTAGAAAGTCCTCTAATTCGGTCACCACGATTTAAAAGTGTCGGGTCACTTACGGTCATAAAAAAGTAACTAGTGCCAATGGCAATCCCCTGACCATCGGTCAAAGAAATATCATTATTGTGAATCGTTCCGTTCCGGGAGAGACGAGTCACACTAATACTATTTTCACCACTCAGGGTAAAAGTATTAGCGGCAATTGTGAAACCATCAACTCGATGTAATAATAATTGATCGCCATGAGCGTTGTTGTTGGCAAAATCTGGGTCGTCGGCCTCTTTTATGTAAGAACCACCGTTTCCGGTAAACGTGTTTCTCAAAATATTTACATCCTTGATGTAGGCGAGGGCATTCCCTGGATTAACCATCACCGTTCCTCTTTTTCCACCGGCAATGGCGTATTGCATGGTGTTGTCGGTGATATCAATATTACGTGAAGTTTGATCGAGGTTTGTTCCACTTCGATTCAGTAATATTGCGTAATGGGCCCATTGGGTGAAATTGGAGTGAGCGACTCGGAAACCATTTACGGCTGCGGTCATATGGACGCCATACTCAAGATCAGTGAAGCTAGAGTTTTTGATCGTTACGTTGGTTGCCGGTTCGTTGCTATCAAGGTAAATACCTCGCGTGTTACGACTGGCGTGAGGATCTTTCCCGACAAAATCGATACCATCAAAAGTGATGTCACGATTGTCTCCCTGCATAAGAATCAGGGCCGTATTGATTGGATAGTCTTCAATAACTTTAAAGTTTTTAAGGCTCACATTTTTCACCACATCTTCCACAATAAACATGTAGTCGCGTAGTACTCCGGCCATAACGGGATCTGGGTTATCAATACTTTTAATACTAGCGGTATCGTCGACACCTTTGATTTGGGTATTATTGTAAATTGGAATTACTCCAGAATTGTGAATGACGCCTTCTATTTCTAATGGGATATTATGGTAACCAGCGGCAGCGACTCCAAAACGGAGCAGAAGACTTTGATCGCTCTTATTTGGTTCTCCTTTGAGGCTAATACAAGTGGCATCAGAGGGAACTAGAGAATTGATTTGAGTACTGGTAAGTTGCCGATCTTCGTTGGTTACCGTTCCTCCAGCATCTCTTTTAGCTTCTAGGAGTGTCCGTCTTTCTTCGTAAAATCCAGTAATCGTTGGTTGGTCTAAAAAATTAACCGAAACACACCTTTGAGGATTACTTGTGGGAAGGGGACAAGTACTTGGAACTATATCTGATTCCAGTGGGACACTCGAGGCAAACGAAGAGAGCAAGCCCATACGGGCTTGAGGCATTAGGTGTGGATTCATAGTTACTCCTTGAAAACAATTGCTGTCATCAATATGAATTTGACGTGAACGTGACGGGGTAATTCCAAACGCTTGGTTTTCGAGTGAGAGGGTATTGTAGAGATTATTGCGACGAAGTTCGATAGAGTCTGAATTTTGAACATTAATACCAATTAAACTACCTATCGCTTTTTCGGGGAATTGATTGAGCCCATTATCAAAAACTTCATTATCCTCAACTCGAATTCTTTTGGTTCGGTCAACCACTTGAATCGTGGCTACATTAGGAATGTTTGGTGGCTGGACGCCGCCCACTTCAGGTGGGATTATTTCTAAAACTTCAGTTTGAAAAGTGGTCGAAGTAATGGGATCAGGATTGATCCGTTTGTTATTATTGTTAACCAGTGTCAGGGCTAGCGCATTGTTTTCTGGGTAAACTCGTTCAACAGTCGCGAGATTACGAGAGGTGGTACCTAAAATCCTAGTGCCAATCTCAAATTGGCTGACATCATCGACGATAATATCAAATTGCCCACCCCCTATATTAATCCCATTACCGTCATGCCGGCTAACCGTATTACCAGAAATAACACCATTACGTGAAAGTCGGGCAGCGGTGATACCGTTTTCGCCCCCTTCAGTCACTAAATTATTGGAGATGTTAAAACCATTAACTCGATGTAACACGATTTGATCTCCGTGAGCATCGCTTTCAAAGGCAATCCTTTCCGCATCAGCTTGACTGTATCCAATTTTTTCCAGAATAGCTGGTTTGGTGAAAAATCCACCATTACCAATGACCCGATTATTGAGGATGTCTATATTTTTGATGTAATAGTAAGAATTTCCAGAAGTGAAATTTATAACACTCCGAGTGCCGCCAAACGCCGCCTTTATAAAGTCATTGTTTTCGATAAGCACATTTTGGGTGCGACGATTTTGGTCTACGGCGCCTCGATTATTGAGGATGGCATAGTGATTCCAAAGCGTAAAACTTGAGTTGGTGACGCTGAAGCCGCTTACGGGTGCAAATAAGTGGATACTATATTCTAACTTATCGAAACGAGAGTTGTTGACGATAATACTTTCAGCCCAATCACCTTGAAGGTAGATTCCTTTTGTGATTTGATCTGAGTTGTTCTCTTTTCCCTGAAAATCAACATTATTAATGGTCACATCGGTATTTTTTCCTTCTAGGTTGATGAGGGCACTATTTATGGTTCGAGCTTCCTTGATTTTTAAGTCTTGAAAAATGATGTTACTAGCTGTTTCTCGAATATTAAAAATTTTTGAGAATTCCCGATCAGCCGAACTAACACTACTTTTTCGAGTTTCCCCACCAACGACTCGGTCGATACCAATAATCGTGGTGTTTGAAAAAATAGACATTTCACTATTGAGTTGAATATTGCCTTGTATATAAAAGGGAATTACGTATTCACTGGCGGCCTTGAGGCCAAGTTCGAATTTGAAGGTTTGTTTAGTTTCCGGATCTCCAGTGATCACGAGACAGGTTGAATCAGTCGGTATCAAACCTTCAATTTCCTCTCTCGTGTATTTCTCATCACCATCGATATCTTTGGCTTCATTGAAAGCTGGACCTCGTAAAGAATTGATATCAAAACAGGTATTGGTGTCAGACGTGGCGGCGAGTGAGGCACTCGTTGTGAGTGAAGACAGAAAGAGAATTAAGCAGATTGTAGATTTAAGAAATTTCATAAGATTTCAGTGAATTATTTATCAAATTTTTAATATCTATTTATTGATAGTTGTCAAACATAAGATTTATTTTATTTTTATGTATTTTAGATTTTAGAATTGGTTTGAAATAACGAAATTTCTTCATTTTAAAAAACACCCAAAGTCTGACTCTGGGTGTTTTTTTAGAACTGAGAAGCTATAAGAAATTACTCTTGAAAAAATGCTTTGATAGCCTCAAAACTTAAGCCGCCTTTTGTTTCTACGTAAACGCCATCCTCGAAGTAAACACCGGTTGTTTGCCTGGTGACACCATACTCTTTTTTAAGAGCCGTCTCAGCATCATAATCAGTTTTGAGTACGATGGTATCATCGGATAAGTCATTTATATTATTCACAAGTTCTTTGCTGAGTTTATTACAGGTTGGGCACCAGTCTGCATGAAAATTAAGAATGAAGCTTTCGCCGTCTTCAACCAGCTGATTAAATAAATTTTCTGAATAGGGAACATTGATCATTTTGACCATGACTTTGCTGTCATTGTCAGTTGAGACCTTGTTGGTTGAGAGTGCATTAAGATTACCCTCGAGTATGTGTCCCGCAGGGGCTGGGTCACCATCGTTTGGTTCTAGAGTTAGTACGTAGTGCAAATGATCAGATAGATCTTTATTAGTCTCATATACATTGATATATTTTCCGTCTTGTTTTACGGCTTCCCCCGTGCTCACAACACTTAGATTTACTCCTTGTCGGACGATCCAACCTTCGTAGAAATAATCATCTTGAGGGTCTGGAAGATTTTTCATATCAGCCACGAGTGTGTATTTTCCATTTTCAAATCGAGCACTGGCGGTTCCACTTCCAACACCGTTACTCACATCACTAAGGCTTCCGGTCTGTGGAAAGCTTCCACCAGGAATATTTATTTTTGAAGTCACGGCGACGGTGGTTGATCCAGGGAAAAAATCAGCATATTTTTTGTGTGCTTTATTTGTTTTCCCGGCTTTAAGTCGAAAAATCATTTCAGCCATAACGCCTCGGTTAACCATTTGATCAACCGCACTAACCTGACTTGGGATAGCTCCTGCGCCACCCAGATCCTCGATGTATGGCTTAAACCATGGAGTGCCAGATTGCTCTCCATTTCGGTAAGCCGAAATGATTTTAGCGGCTTCCGCTACGTTAATATTATTTCCAGGTTTAAAAGTTCCGTCATCGTAACCTTTTACGAGGTTGTTATTGAAAGCGACACAAACGTAAGGAGCAAACCACGCACTTTTATCAACGTCTGGAAAACTTAGATTATTAATACTACAGTTATTAATGTCATTTTGGCTGAAATAAGTCTCAACAATGATCTTTGTAAAAGCCGCTCTTGAGATATTGTTCCCAGGCTTGTAGGTCCCATCAGGATTACCAGCGACAATGTTATTGTCTTTTAGATAGTTAATCGCTTCCGAGTGCGGGTGAGAACTTGGCACATCTGGAAAGCTGGCGCTAGCCACACTGGCAAAACCAAGCACGAGTGCTAGTGTTGATGAAGTAAGAAATGATTTCATGGTTAGAAAATTAAGTAAGTAAAAATTAACACTTTTAAATATACGATATTTATAAGTACTTGTTCAAGTACTGAGTGTAGTTTGAGTTACACTTTGAAAGTGTCTTGCTCCTTAAAAAAAGATAAATTAAGCTAAAAATATGAATACGCCTGCGCATGTTTTTATGGCTACGGCGATTTGGAGTAAGCCTGAAAAGCCTGTACTCAATACGGCCTTGATTGTTGGTTCCATTTTTCCAGATGCGGCTATTTTTTGGATGTTTGCATGGGAACGATGGGTAAACGGCCTCACTCCAGGGCAAATTTTTGACGAGCGTTATTTTTCCGCGTTTTGGCAAGGCTGGTTTGCAGTCACTAACTCCGTGCCGCTGTATCTATTACTCGCATTACTCGGCTATTTTTTATCGAAAAGATGGAAGTGCGCTTGGCCTCTGTATGGATTTGCTGCTGCGGCAGTTTTACACTCATTATCAGATTTACCGCTTCATCATGATGATGGCCGACCACATTTTTGGCCTTTTTCAGACTGGATTTATCAAAGCCCTTTGAGCTATTGGGATCCTCATCATCATGGAAATATTGTCGGCCCAGTAGAAGTCCTGGTGACCTTAGTGGCATTTTTTTATTTATGGCACCGGTTTAAGTCTGCTTGTGTGAGAGGATTTCTGGTTTTGTTTATGGCGTTAGAAGCTTTCATGGGGATTGGTGCTGCGTTTATGTTTAGTTAGTTCCACTTTTATGTACCTATAGACAGCTGTTGAAGGGCCGCGTCTACACTCTCAGCAAACTGTAAGTTTGGAAATAACTGTCTTAATGCTTCACTGGGTTCAGCACAGACTCTTACTTGATGGGTCTCAAAAGGTATAATCTTGAGTGCACTCCTGATACGCGGATTCTCCTGAGCCTGTTTTTTTATATATTCAAGATACCTATCCGGCCTAAAGTCTTGATAGTTCTGGATAAAGAAGAGATCGAACCCAGGAAGCGATTTTCTAACTTTATGAATCACGTAAAAAAACCTTCTAAGATAGTTATTCACTTGAGACTCATCCACGAACTCTCCATTTGTATCGGCTAAGATGACAGCGCAGTTGTTTTTTACCCATACAGAAAACTGAACCGTAACACTCTCGCTTTCATTAAGAAGGTTGGTGTGTGGAGAAAGGCCAACTTTATCAGTGCTATTTTCCCAGTGAGAAGGGAGAGTGAATTCGCTCATCCAAATCCCTTTAAAATAAAAAAAACAATACTTAAGGCCGACTTGGGGCAATTCTCCCAGCGGCCTGAGCCGCTACAAGATCCCGTAAAGCAGCCGTGAACGTCGCACCTTCTGAACCCTGAGTATCCGACTCTTTTAGAGTGATTCGGCCATCTATCGCTTCGGGGGGGACTGATTCTGATGCTCTATTGACCATATTTTAATAATATGGCGATCAGCAGTAATAAGTCAATTTTATTATAGACTCTTTTTTCGAACTATTTCAATTAGAGTTTCCCATCCGCCTCGTCGCCCACGCGCTGGAGATTCGAGAAGGCCATCAAGGTTGCGCTTGTCGTGCCCACTAAGTGTTTTACCTAAAACTTTATTGGCAAGAGCTGAGTTGTTTGTGAAAATCCCAGATTGAGTCGAAATGGATGTAACTAATTCGGTTTTTTCATCGTCAGAAAGTTGGCTACAGGCTTTGGCGACATCTTCGATTTTTTCACTTGATC
>CALIGR010000041.1 GCA_938021445.1 uncultured Candidatus Altimarinota bacterium | reverse complement strand
AGTCTATCGCCACTTACTTGTTTGCGGGCAGCTCTGCCCGCTCGCCTCCGGCGTGGAATGGATCCATGAATTATGACCACCTCCGGTGGTAGCTTTTCATACACATCCATTCCACACCTCCGCTCCCCTCAAATGCCTTCCCCTCGTCTTTCCGTACGTTTCACCACAACTAAGGTTGTGGTTGTCACTTCTCCATTCCTCCTTGCCCCGTTCACAGAACTTCTCTACGTTCCCGTTCTGTTAGCTCTCGGGCGCCCGCTTTTTAGCCCGCCAGTCAACTAAGGTTGACTGGGATAACAGCTTAAACCTTATATTTATAGTTTTACTTTATTCTTACCTTTTATATAATGATTACGGTTAACTACAATCTTCCATTTGCTTCAGCATTCGAGTCGGCCTCTCATCTCCATTCATTCACTTTAGATCAAATAATATTATACACCTGCCGTATGACTGTAAGAAAAGATGTAAGACAACAAGCAGAATCTGCTCTTAGAGCAACTTTTACTCCTGGTTCTTATTTCAATGAGGATTCTACTTTTCTTCTTAATAATTTATTCACTATATATAATAGTAGTTTACAGTCAGTTGCTTCATTTCTTTGCAATTCAGCGACTCTATCTTATTTATCTCAATTATATGAACGAATTGATTTAGTGAGCAATCTCTACAAAAGTAATCTAGGAAGTTCGTCTTTAGTAGTATTTTGGGAAGAGAAAGGTGCTTTATATCGTCAGACTATCGATTATTTGCTTGAGACTATTCTTCAATCAAGTGATAATATAACAACCGATGTTAAACTAACAAAAGAGCATTCTATTCTCTTCGATTATTGTTGGGAGTTTGCAAGGCAATCTATTGTGGTGTCTAATTGGAGTAATTTTCATTATATGCTTGCCTCTCCTTCTAGTGGAATTAACCTATTAGAACCTGGTAGCGATGCGTTTCTTGAAGATAATCTAGATCAGAGTGATATAGAAGTTGCCCATTACACTCATAGGATCTCAGCTAATAGTAAGAAACACATAATTCATCGAAATCAAAACTCATTAGATTTTACTGATAATTTATCATTATATACTCATCTTTTGGATAATTCATTTCAAACGAGTTTGGGATTTAGTTTTTCATTCCTTTACCATTTTTTATCATCTGATTTTTCCTCTGAACTTTTAGAACTATATAAACCTTCTATGAAATCTGATTTTCCTGTAATTATACCTCGCGAACTTTTTCTAGAATTTCTACAATTAAAGGGGTTATCATCTACTTTTGTGGAAGTTTTCTTATCAGGATTGTCTTTGACTCACATTAATTTGAAGGACAATCCTCGTGAAATTTGGCAAACAACCGCAGAATTTAGATTAGGAAGGCGTCCGCTGTTTTCATTTACTATGACTAATGTTGTATATCTTGCATATTCACCAAGTAGATTAACAAACTATTTAGCTTTGTTAATGGCTGGACTACCATTCAATCAATTACCGAGAAATTGGAAAACACCCATAATATCTAAAGCTTTAGCTCGCTTATCAAATCAAGCAGGTAATTGGTTCGAGAACTTGACTGCCAGTGAATTAGCCAAACTAAATATAGTAGGTGGATGCTATTCTAGTAGTATTGCTTATGAAAAAGACTCAATATTAATTCCTTCTGAAGTTGGTGAAATTGATTATATCGGTTATTCTCATAAGGAAAGAATTCTTTATGTTCTTGAATGCAAATATCTCAGTTCAAGCTTTTCTCCCAGAAATTTCAGAAACGAGCTTTCCGCTTTCATAAAAGGTAAAAAGTCTTATGTTAATCAATTAAGTAGGAAAACTAATTGGGTTAGAGAAAATAGGGAACAAATCTTAGATATCATGCTAAAATTAGCTAGAATTAATTCTTCATTTGATAGATCATCCGTATTTATTTACAGCTCTTTTATTACTTACTATAATGCTTTTCCATCTGCTTTTCTTTCACCACATAATTGTGAAACATTGTTTTCTTTAACCGAATCAATCAAAAAGCGAATTAAGTAAATTAATCCCCTCACCAGCAAGCTTACCCGCGTCCAGCAATTGAGCAAGGTCTGCCTCCCTCATTTGCTATACACGCACTCCTTCGGAGCGATCCACCTTGCTCAAATGCTGTCCTTTCGGCTGTTGGTGGCTTATGAGGTGATTAAGTCTTGGTATGGTCATAAAAAAAGAGACCTCCCAAAATTAATTGAGAAGTCTATGCTTAATCGAAGTCAAAATATTAATTGTAGGAAACAGCCTCTGCCAAGCCTTGATCAATCATCTCTTGGTTTAGATTTCTTGTGCCAAGCTTAATGATTCCGAGCCATCTTCCATATTTGCCTTTTTTGTGCTTTATTGATACTAACTCGATTTCTTTATCTTCAATTTGAGACTTAAGCCACAATTTTGTTTCAATTCCTGCAGCTCGTTCTTTACCTCTAACCTCAGGTGCATTTAAACCAAAAAGTCGAATTCGTTGGTCCTTATGTTCAAAATGGAATCCCAAATCTATATTTACATCAATCGTATCTCCATCGACAACCTTGATTACTTTTGCTTTATACGTGTAAATCATCTTTTTGCTTTTTTGATCGTTTGAAAATGATTTTCAATCCTGTAGAAACAATAAATGAAACCAGGGCACCTAATGCTGCCAGTATTATTGTTTTGAAAATGTCCTGGAGATCCAATACTCCAACTATGGTTAATAATGTTCCACCAATAGTGCCACTGGTTTGCTGATTCATGATTCTACTTTTTATTTATTATCTTCCTCAGTGGTTACTTGACTAACTGCTGTAATTACAG
>CALIGR010000040.1 GCA_938021445.1 uncultured Candidatus Altimarinota bacterium | reverse complement strand
GCGCATAAGTATTTGGAGGTAAACCACTTAGCGTCTATAAACATAGTTATCCCGGTGATTACATTGGTTTTAAGTTTCTTGTTTTTGGGAGAAAGTATGGATTCGGAAAAAATAATAGGAGCGTTCTTGATTGTGCTCGGGCTACTATGGTTCTTGAAATTTAAAAGTGCTAAATGAAGTTTGAAATTATCACCAATAACGATGTGACTTGGCAGGAAGTAAAAGCCTTGCGTTTAGAGGCGGTGAAAAACTACCCAGCTTCTTTTGCCGGTAGTTATGAAGAAGATAAATCACACTCAGATGCCTATTGGGAGGACTTGTTAAAAAGAGATCGAATGAAGCATGTTTTTGCTCGCCTGGAGAATGGGGAGTTGATTGGCTCGGTTAGTTTTTATTACCGCGAGATGATGAACGTTCGACACCTTTATCGTCTGTGTGCGATGTATGTAAAACCAGAGTCCCAAGGTAAAGGCGTTGGGAAAAAACTCGTTCTAACTGCTCTGAATCAAATCAAGAAAGACCCAATAGCTCACAAAGTCGCTTTGTCAGTAGAGTTGTCTAATGTCTCAGCGGTTAAGCTTTATGAGTCTTGTGGTTTTAAGTCTGTAGGGATTCAAAAAGATGAGCTGAAAGTAGAGGGCGTGTTTTATGATGAACTTATGATGGAGCTTATTTTGTAGATTTTTAAGCCTTAAAAACTGAAGTTTCCCTGAAGTTCTGTGGGGAAAAAGACTTGATTCTGAAGGACGGATTTCCTACAACTAAAACTGATGACAGAATTAGATTTTCAGGCTGCGGTTTTAGGATTTATTAAGCGACAAGAAGATTTTAATGAAGAGATGCGAGAGTTTAAGAATAGCCAGGTTAGCTTTAATGAAGAGATACGAGAGTTTAAGGATGGCCAGATTGATTTTAATAGGGAACAGAAGCATTTTAATGAAGAGATGCGAGATTTTAGGAATGGCCAGGTTAGTTTTAATGAAGAGATGCGAGATTTTAAGAATAGCCAGGTTAGCTTTAATGGAGAGATGCGTGAATTTAGAAACGCTCAACTTAGCTTCCATCAAGAATTTATGGATTTCCGTGATGCGCAAATGGGGATCAATCAAGCGCTTATGGATTTTGTGCAGCAACAAGAGCGGTTTAATAAAAGCATCAACCTTAAATTTGATGTGGTGGAGGATAAGTTGGATAACTTTATCTATATTCAGACGCGACAAAATGAGAACTTTGAGCGACGACTGGCTCATGCTTAGTCTCTTGTAAAATCCATACGATAGATGTCTAACCCAAGTTCAACTTTTGCTTTTTCCCAGTCGGTTCTGATCCCAAAGGGGGGTTTGTTAAATTTAGTAATATTTTGATATGGTGTTTCTTCGAGATATTCTAGCGTCTCGTTGAACATAAATTCCTGATCGGTCTGAAATACAAATTTGGTTTCAGCAGGAAGCCAATTAGCGGTCTGATTGAGAAATTTAGTGGTGATGAATCTTCTTTTTTTATGTTTTTCCTTAAACCATGGGTCTGGGAAGTTTACAAAAATAGTTTCAATTTTTGCGCCTTGATTGAGGCACGGCTGAAGTATGTTTTGAAAATTAAGTCCCGCATCACCACCAAAGACGACAACATTTTCACAGTCTTTAAACTTTTCTCTTAGTTTATTAGCAATGGGGATTCGTATCTCAAAGAGGATGAAGTTATACCCGGGAAATTTTTCTCGAAGTTCCCACATAAACTCGCCTTTGTACGCTCCGACATCGACAAAAATGGGTTTATCGTTTCCAAATCCCTCAAAGTGAAATTCCTTGGTAATAGAAAGTGGATTGACGTGAGCGCGGACGCGTTTGTTCATTTCGCACAAAAATTTAGTCAATAATTGAATTTCAACAATAAATCTGCTATAATAGTCCTTAAATAAAAACAAAAAATAAATGAAAATCGAATTTTCTGGAGCCGCGCGAAATGTAACAGGGTCAAAACATCTACTACATCTTAATGGAAAGAAGATCTTGCTTGATTGTGGACTCTTTCAGGGAAGACGGAAGATTTCGGAGAAATGGAACCGAATGTTTCCGTTTGACCCAAAGACCATCGACTACATGGTACTTTCACATGCTCACTTAGACCATTGTGGGGCGATCCCTTACTTGGTAAAAGAGGGATTTGATGGACCGATTTACTGTACGCATGCGACACGAGATCTTTGTGCGATCATGCTCCGAGACTCGGGTTATATCCACGAAAAAGATGCAGAACACATGTCGAAAAAGACCGGGAAAGTCGTAGAGCCACTTTATACCGTCGCCGATGCTGAAAAATGTATCTCAAACTTTCGATCGGTAAATTATCACCAACGAATCAGACTCTTTGATGGTGTTTATTTTACGTTTCATGATGCAGGGCACATCCTTGGTTCGGCGATGGAAGAATGGGAAATTTTTGATCAAGATACGAAGCAGCAAATTCGATTTGGGTTTAGTGGAGATCTTGGGCGAAAATGTCTCCCGATCCTGCAAGATCGAGAGCAAATGGAAAACCTAGATTTTCTTATTACAGAGTCGACGTATGGAAACCGACTCCATGATGAGATTGCGGAGGTGGAGATTGAATTTGCCAATAAAATCAAAGAAGCTTACGACCGTGGTGGAAAAATTATTATCCCGGCGTTTGCGATGGGACGAACACAAGAAATTTTATACATGTTTAAGACGCTTATGGCGGACGGGAAAATTCCACATATTCCGATTTTCGTGGATTCACCGCTCGCTCGAAAAGCGACGGAAGTTTTCTCGATTCACCCAGAGTGTTTTGATGACGAGATGTCAGATCTTATGGATAAAGGGGTTGACCCTTTTTACGGAGATGGTGTCCAGTTCACGCAAAGTGTGGATGAATCAAAAGCGCTCAATAAGTTTCCAGGAAGTTGTGTGATCATTTCCGCCAGTGGGATGTGTGAATTTGGGCGGATCCGACACCACTTAGCTAACCACCTTGGAGACAAAAAAAATCTAGTGCTTATTGTTGGTTTTCAAGCTGAAAACACGCTTGGGCGAAAACTAGTGGATAGTGAAAATCCAGTGAATATTTTTGGAGATCCACATGAGGTCAAAGCGGAAATTAAAATTTACAACGCTTTCTCTGGTCATGCTGACCAAAGAGGACTTCTGGAGTTTGCCGCAAATGCCGGAAACCTAAAAGATGTATTTCTAGTACACGGAGAAGAGAAACCACAAAAAGTCTTTATGGAAAAACTTCGAGAGCAAGACAATATTACAGAAGACTGTGATATCTACGCGCCACTTCCAGGGGAAACTTTTGAGCTGACAACGGATATGAAGTTTAGAAAGACAAATGATATCAACGAAGTCTCACAAAATTTTTATCGAGAGTGCGAAGGGGAAGGTTGTATGGTAAACTATTAGGCATGAAGCCTTTTCGGATAAAAATTGACTCTCATTTTTTACCCACACCGATCTTGTGGAGAAACCCCATATTATTATGGGGTTTTTTTGTTCTAAACACGCTCATCATGCAAGGAGCTTACTTTGTTGTTATGAATGAGCTTGGCTACCCAAAACTAGCTGAATCAGGTTTATTTGGGGTTTTGTTTTTTTCATTGATTATTCACTTTTTTGGGAAAATTCAACTTTCTGAAAAAGAGTATGGGGCTCAAAATTATGAACTTATTTTTGATGGGAACAATCTAAAGCTCACAGCTCCTATCAATTACCCCTGGCAAGATCTACTGGTGCCGGTTAAAGATATAAAGTCTGTAAAATTTAGAGGCGATTCTTTGAGGATTTATTATGAAGGGGGGTGCTCAAAAATCACTATGATGATGCTGGGAGATTTTGACTTAATTATGGGAGAAGAAGATAAAACGATTGGGAGTATAAACGGTAAGATTAGAAAATTTAAAAAATTAAAAAAAGTACTTAAGCCTATTGGATAGCTTTTGCCTAAATCCCTGACTAGACTGAGGAACGATGGAACTTTGGTTTATTCTGACAATCGTTTCGGCCTTCACAGCTGGGATCGGTTCTTTTACTCATAAGGTCGCTGCAGAAACCCATTATGATTCAGCACTGCTGACGGCTCAGGCATCTATTTTATCGTTTTTACTGCTTTTGGTTTGTACGGTGGTGTTTTCGGATTTTAGTCATTGGTGGCATTTATCGACCCTATTGGCGGGACTGACTGGGATGACTTATTTTGTGGTCTTGATTCTTAAGATTGAGGTATTGAAGCACATCGATGCCGCTATCTTTTTTCCGATCTACA
>CALIGR010000039.1 GCA_938021445.1 uncultured Candidatus Altimarinota bacterium | reverse complement strand
AAAAGCTGGGTTGAAAATTTTGACGCCCAGCTTTTTTTCTTTATATTTCTGCGGCTCGGCGCGGTAGCTCAGTGGTAGAGCAAAGGATTGAAAATCCTTGTGTCGGTAGTTCAATTCTACCTCGCGCCACCATTCTTCGCTCTGCGAGCTACGAATGGCTTTGCCATAAGTTAGTGAGTAGCAAAGCGAGAACGTCCTGCGAAGCTTTAGCGAAGTATGGACAACACTTTTACTTAAAAAGGTATGAGGAGCGATTAGCTCAGCTGGCTAGAGCACCTGCTTGACTTGCAGGGGGTCACAGGTTCGAATCCTGTATCGCTCACCATTTTTAGGTGAGCTAGGATGAGAGCCGAGTCCAAGGTTCGATACGAAGTCACGAAGCGCAGCGGAGTAATCCTGCACTGGCTCACTATTTTTAGGTTTTCCTTTGTCTTGAGAATTTATGCCATTCCTGCTATAATGTCTGGAATGATGTTTTTAAGAAAAAGTTTTTCGAGTCTCGTTTTAGCGCTCTTTGTCGCGCTGAGTTTTAGTAATTTAGTAGAAGCTCAGGAGTTTAGCGGGGTCATACCACAAGCCGTAGATAAAGACGGTAAGGTGGTAGATAATAAAGATATAGAGTGTTTAGTTAAAAATACAAAAGGCGATGGAAAAGGGATGATTCCAAATCCAAAGCTAGAAGACTTGGGTTCGAAGATCTACTGTGGGACGGTCAGTCTCAATGATATCCCAGCGCTGATCGTGTACTTGATCCAGTGGCTCATGACTTTAGTCGGGGGAATCTGCGTGATTATGATCATGATTGGAGGCGTGCAGTACATGATCGGGGGAGTCACCGATGATAAAGAACAGGGGAAGAAAACCGTTATTTACGCCCTTGGTGGCTTAATTGTCGCGATGTTCGCTTGGATCATCGTAGAACTTGTACAGGTCTGGCTCACGAGCTAGTTTTTCTTTAAAAAATATAATTGATATATTTAAATATGAGACCATCTCAAAAACCAGAGCCGGCCCCAATAAATCTAGAAACATTCACCGAATCAGAGAGAGCAAGAGCTGCACTAGGTGCAGAAATTAAATTAGCTGGAGGTTTAGACATCGTCCCTTTAAATCCAGACGGAACTACTGGCGATCCTATAGATTTACCGAGTGTGCCCTGGGAAGTCTTTGAGCAAAAATGTAAAGACCTTGAGACGTCTGGAAAAGGTTCTTGTTCAGGAATAGATTTTGAGGTAGAACCAGCGGAAGAACCGCCGTTTATTTATGATAATCAGTTAGTTGGTTAGTCGAAGTCTTCATAAAAAACTTTACAAAATAAATAGAAGTGATTAAGTGGAATAAACACTTAATCTTTTTTTTATATGGCTAAAGAAGTACCGGTTTACACTCATCCTGCAGATGTAATTGAAGGTGATGGCTCGATAGGCTTGAGATCGGATGACAGAGAGCCAAGTATAGTAGAATTAGCAGCAATGAGGATTGTTAGTCAATCAATTGGAACCGCTGCGGAAGAAGCCGCGCTAAATATTGCTGCGAATGCACCGGCTGATGAAAGTGGTCCTATTGTGCGGTCCGCAGCTATGCGTATTGTCCGGTCTACATAAAGTACTCGACCCACCGCTCAGCGGCTCGATCAAGCTGCTGATACATGATCTCAAAACCGTCGACTAGGCCGAAGTAGGGATCCCTGACTTCTATTTTATCAAAAAGATGCAGTTTATCGTGATGCTCGGGTTTTAGGATTTTTTGTGCATTCGCAATATTCATTTCATCCATGCCTAAAATAAGATCGTAATACTCGCCATCTTCAGGGATCAGTTGGCGTCCTCTAAGGTGAGAGCTGTCTAGACCATGCTTTGCGCAGATGTCTTGTGAACGTGGGTCGGGTGGTTGACCAATGTGCCAGTCTCCAGTGCCAGCAGAGTCCAATTCAAAATCAGTATTTTCTATGAGTCCAGCGTCTGTAAGCTTTTTTCTCAAGATCACTTCAGAGGCGGGGCTACGACAGATATTGCCCAGACAGAAAACGAGTATTTTAGTCATAAGTTTTATTGAAGAGGGGTAAGTCGTGGGACACCGTTTTCTCGTGGATACTTTTTGGGGGTTGGTTTGATTTTCTTTATGAGGACAAAATAACGAACGGCGTCTTCAAGGTTTTTTTCTACAACGTCTTCTAGTTCGCCACCCAGTTTTTCTTCAAGTCCGGGAAAATTCCGTAAGTCTTCTTCAATGGCTGGACCTTGATAGGCGACAAAGGCACCACCGACTTTAACAAAAGGAAGGGCGTATTCTAAAAGGACGGGCCACGGGGCAAGCGCTCGGGCCGTCACAATGTCATAGCGCTCTCTATGGGCTTTTTTTTGTCCGTAGTCCTCGATTCGTCCATGAATGGTAGTGGTATTCAGTTTAAGTTCGTCGGCCATCGCCTGGACGGCCTTGAGCTTTTTTCCCACACTGTCTAAACCCGTAAAGTGTGCGCTCGGGTTTGTAATCGAAAGGGGAAGCAGGGGGAAACCTCCGCCAGTCCCAATATCTAAGACTTTTTTATTGGTAAAATCGATCGTATCACCAATAAGAAGCGAGTCAGCAAAGTGTTTTTGATAGACATCTTCTTTTTCACGGATAGCTGAGAGATTGATCTTACTGTTCCATTCAGAGAATAATGTGTAAAGTTGCTCAAGTTGAATCTTGTGTAGGTCTGTTAAATGCATCAAATACACTTTAGGATTTACGGTTTATAAAGGAAGTCATTTGAAACGTACGCCCATTCAATTATTATCGTTCGGTAAAAATTTAAAATGAAATTAAATTATTGTACTTTGAGCGTTCTTTGTTTTTCAGTCTTCTTGCTGACTGGCTGCACAGAGACAACGTTAGACACCAATCCACCGATTATTAAGCCTGTTGAGAGTGAAAACACCTCAGAGAGTGGCTCACCAGCAGAAGTAAAGGAGTTTGAACAATACACCCCTGCGGCCCTTTCTGTCGCTTTAGATAGTGGATATCCTACGGTGGTTTTTGTTTCCGCTAATTGGTGTCCAGCTTGTGTCCGTCAGCTCAAAGATATGGAAGCGCAATCAGGGAAAATACCACCCAATTACAATTTTTTGGTTGCAGATTACGATACACACACAGAATTTAAAAAAGAGTATAAGGTCACCAATAAGCATACAGCTGTAGCCTTTAACAGTGAGGGCGTGTACTTTGAAACTAAACCTAATGCCTCTTTTGAGGATATTTTGGATTTATTTGATCGGTAAAAATTACTTGAACTCCCACTAAATTTTTCTACTATCGACCAGCTCTAAGAAGCGCGCATCGTATAGTGGCTATTATGCGGCCTTGCCAAGGCCGAGACGCGAGTTCGATTCTCGCTGTGCGCTCCAGAGAAAAACTTTTGAGTCTGTAAGACTTAGAAGTTTTTTTCTTTGATCCCGCTTTGCGGGATTTGAATCTAACTCAGAGTTCGCTTGATTT
>CALIGR010000038.1 GCA_938021445.1 uncultured Candidatus Altimarinota bacterium | reverse complement strand
AAAACTCGGGCCCGTAGTCTTTCAGAAAAAATCACGAGGCTTCGCCGGGCTCGATTTTGAAGACAGTAAAGATCACTCAGAGCTGACGGCTCGTGAGATCGATGAAGAGATTAAGTCTCTCATCCTAGAAGCGGAAGAACGCGCGACCAAAATTCTTACAGACGAGCAAGACATGCTTATAAAAATCTCGGAAGATCTTCTGGATAAAGAAAATATCTCGAGAGAAGAATTCTTGGCTTATTTTGAATAGAGACCTGGTTTACTAATAAGAAGTACTAGGCATGAATACCAAAAAACTCAACAACGGCTTCAGTCTCCCTGAAGTTGGTATTGGAGCCTGGCCCATGGGCGGATACCGATCTCGAGATCAAAAAAATGACGACTCAGGAGACATTTCAGCCATTAGGTATGCACTGGACAAAGGGGTAACACATATCGACACTGCAGAGGTCTACGGGAACGGTCGATCTGAGGAGCTGGTTGGACAAGCGATAGAGGGGTACGATCGATCAAAGCTCATAATTGCTTCTAAGTGCGGTGGGTTTCGGCCACCGGACGAAATAAGCAAAGCGTGTCGAGAGAGTCTTAAGAGGTCAAATTTAGATTATTTTGATATATATTATCTTCACTGGAGAGAGGCGAGTTTTGGGAGAGAAAATTTTGATCTAACACTTCAGATACCAGAACTTGAAAAGCTTTTTGAGGAAGGTCTGATAAGAAATATTGCGGTAAGTGATTTTTCCACCAAGAGCCTCGAGGAAGCTCAGTCTATTTGTAAGTATCCGATAGTGGCTAACCAGGTTCACTACAATTTGATTTACCGAGAGCCAGAAAAAGACGGGCTGCTGAAATACTGTCAGGAAAACGATGTTTTCTTAATGGCCTGGAGGCCTTTAGAGCTTGGGAAGTTAGCGAATACTGGAAACGGCCAGATGCTGGACATGGCAGATAAATATGAAGTTCCTCATTCAGCTGTTTCTATAAACTGGCTCACAAGCCAGAAAAATGTAGTGACGCTTTTTAAAAGCTCATCGGAAAAACACATCGATGAAAATCTTAAAGCCCTTGGTTGGACCATGGAAAAATCAGATATTGAGCTTTTGAGAAAGAACTATCCAGGACAGTGCTTTATTTCAGATGCGGTTCCGCTCGCTTAGAGGGGCTATAAATAGTTGTAAATAGATCCTTATTAGGTTATATAAACACAACAAAGCACGATGAAACTCACCGATATTCTTTCTTTCTTTATGCCCTACAAAAAACCTGGTCACATTTTCTTTATTTCTGGTCCATCCGGGGTGGGAAAAGGAACCGTGATAAACGGGCTGAGAGAAAATCACTCAGCATTTGTTTTTCCTCCGAGCTGCACGACACGGGACCCAAGACCAGGAGAGGTAGAAGGCGAAACATATTACTTTATCTCTAAAGAAGAATTTGAAGCTAAAATAGAGGCTGGAGAATTTTTAGAATACGCCCAAGTTCACGGAGGAAATTATTATGGAACGCTTCGTGATCCAATCGTTGGTAATGCAGAAAAAGGAAAGGTCGTGATTCGAGAATTTGATGTACAGGGTTTTTCTCAAGCGAGAGAAAGACTGCCCCGGGAGTTATTTACTTCTATCTTTTTACGACCACAAAACGATGACTTTGATGAGTTAGTGAGAAGAATCAAAGAACGCGCCCCGATTAGTGATGAGGAAGTAAAAAAACGAGTCGACTCAATGAAAAAAGAAATCGACAAAGCGGATATTTACGATCATCAAGTCATCTCTATCGATGGAGAAACTGAAAGGCTTTATCGGGAGGTAGCAGTGATTGTCTTAGAGAAGAGCTAGAACTAGGATGAAGTACCAGATAAGCAGTACCAGAAAGAGATCCAAATAGACTTTAAATAATCTGGTGTTTTCATCTTGGTGCTATACTTGGAACTCAATCTTAGTTCTGGCAATTACACATCCTTCAAAATTGCATCAAAAATCGGTTTCACTCAGTGGATATTAATCGGAATTTGCTAAATTTAAATTTTAGTTTATTTTGAATTAAATGAGTTTTGAAATTAAGTACGCCACTTCAGATCTTTATGAGATTGGAGCCTTCATGGTGGAAGCGGGATCAGATTTTACAAATGTTAACTATAGTTGTACGGCCGACGATAATTCGTCAAAAATTTCGAGGGTGATGACTAGTGATTCTTCAGGTGATGCTTTAGGGGTTGTTTCTCCTCTGGATAAGACGAATAAAATCTCAGAGGGATACATTAATTGTCAGGGGGAATACGGTATAGGTTTTGACGAAGATCAGGAGGCATTCATTTCTTTTTTGACACACCAAAACCCAGCACGTTTGGAAGATGAAAAAGCGGCAGCGCACCTTAGAGACTTAATAGTCAGCCGAATAGAAGAATTACTGGAGTGTTGCTGCCCTGGTTCGGTCAAGATTTATGGCTTTGGTGGGCGATGGGACTTGCCTGACATTGAAAAAGAGCGAGCTCAATATGTCAGGGGCGTTAATTTTATGAATGACTGCGCTCGAATAGCTGGTTTTGATCACTTAATGATAGAAGGGGGGCCAACTCCGATTGCAAAAAAGAACCGTAAAAATTTTTATTCACAAACTCAGGCCGGCAAGGCTTTGTTAGTCAGGCAACAGAGCCGGGATGAGGCCTTGATAAAATTTGATGAACCTTTTAAGGCTTCAGACGTTTTAGCGCAGACTCAAGAGTTGGTGGCTCTTAACTCACAAGTGTATTCTTGCTTAGGGGGTTTGTAGTGAACACGTACTACGTGTTCCCTACACTTATGATTTACACATTTTTTAGTATCTCATCAAAAATAACCTCCATCTCTGTGTAACTTGAGACCCGGATAAGTTGTTCTCGATGCGCGGCAGCGTTTCGGAAGCCACGGCAAAAGTGAGCAAAGTGTTTTCGTAGCTCCATCATGGCCCAGGTCTCGTTTTTAAAATCAATAGCTAAGCGCGCGTGTTTTCGGAAAAAATCTAATTGCTCTGGGAGCGCCGGTTTCGGACTCATATCTTTGCCGTCAAAAAGCTCACGACACTGCTTAAAGATCCAA
>CALIGR010000037.1 GCA_938021445.1 uncultured Candidatus Altimarinota bacterium | reverse complement strand
TGCGTTGGCTGAGACTGATATAAAAGAGATGATGGACAGAAAAGAATCCTTAGCTGATCTTTGGATCCGAGTTTTCAAGCTTTAATTTACAAAAATAAATGTCTGGAACTGGAGTGAATTCTAATAGCCCTTCTGGAACTTCTTATGAGTCCCAGGGGAGTTATGAAGAGTATTTAGCCCGAGAACAGGCAAGAGCTCAAGCGCTCACCACTCAGTCAGCACTTGGGGCCCATGGAACGAGTGTTGAATTGCAACATTTAGCCAAACCACTTTCAGCCGCTTCTCAAAGTCCAAGCTCTGTCGCATCAACAAGCGTTACGAGCCCCGTCAGGACGGAGACGGTCCGTGCTGCTTCTGAGCAAGCCAGTGATATGAAAAAAGTCGAGACATTTTTGATGGGGACTCTCATTGAGCGGATTGGTGCACATGCAAATGAAAACAAGCTACCGTTAGAAACTGAGGCCGATTTTTTTGCGGTTCTAGGTAAAATGAAAGACGATCCAAATATCTATAAAGAGATAAATGCTGAAATTGAGGCGCAGATGGATCCTGGAGTGATACAAAGAATGAAAACTTACTTTGGAGGAAAGGGGACTGAGTTAGCTAACACTGAATACTTTAGTAAACAAAAATTAGGAGCCGCCGCGATTGCTGGTGGTTGGGGAGCTCTAACCGCTCATGGATGGCTTTACCCGATCTGGACGGTTTTTGATGAAAAACCGAGTCTTCGTAATGGTTTGATAACGGGAAGTCTTTACTACGCACTTTTGACAAAACCGGTAGCTGATGTTGCCGGAAAAACGCTTGAGGCCGGTGGACGTACCGCCGCCGGTGTCGTTTTGGGCTTGCCTCATTTTTTAGCTAAATTTATAGTTGATAGTCTCAATGATGGCGTTTCAGGAATGCCAGAGGCGATTAAGTATAATTTCAACGAACTACTGGAAGGGGGGACTCAAATTATCGATTTTATTTTTAAAAACCCAAAAGGCCTAGATCAAATCCCAGAAATACTCAAAGGGCCGATTAGTCAGATTTATGAAAGTATGCATGTGTCCGCTCCAGATGATTTGAAGCCTATTTTCAAATATTTTATTGCTCGGATTAATGGAGAAAACAATGCCCCGATTCCTGAAAAGCAGGAACTGATAGATGCGATTACCTTCTTAGAGCAAGTTGAGAAAAGTGACGTGCTCTTTAGTGAAAATGATATGATTCGGTTCCCGTATGAGATACGAACGGGTGTTCGTACAGAAGTTTCAGCCAGAGAAATGCAGCAATTCAATCTCACTTATATGCGAAACAATATACGCATGCATTTGAGTAAAATGGATGAAATGGGAGAATTTAAAACCGAGTGGAAGAAGATTGAGTCACGTGTCGGCCTGACTCCAGATGAACAGACTTACATGCTAAATAGAGCACAGCAAAAATTAACGCTGGAAGATGTGTATCCAAATCAGGATAAAGGCACCAGCGCTTTCAATACCCTCACGGGGACTATTGGGTATGGATATGTGTTTTTGACGATTTTATATAACATGATCCTTGGAGGCACTGCCGCGGTTAAAGGCATACGATCTAAGTGGAAAGAGAAAGCTGAATTGAAAACCAAACCACTTATGGACCGTCCACCCAAATATAGTGGTATAGGATGGCCAAAATTATGGAATCCAAGATTGACACAAACAGGAGCGGCGGACCGTGACCTCAAAAAGATTGTTGCCGGGGGGACCCTTGCGGGGCTCACTTCTTGGGCTATCGCAACTCAAACAATACGAGCTTCTGGTGATCAAATTTTTGAAGGTTTTTCGAAAGCAGACAAGACAGACATAAAAAAAATAATGGAGCAGGATGTGTCCAAGATAGAAGAGGCTGAGTTTAAAAAAGCACTCACCGCTCTTCGTGGTCTGGCTCATCAAGATGGCGCGAGTCGGAATGAGATAGCTAAAGCATACCAAAATCTACTTAAATTAGCTCCTGGATTGAGTGATCCAGCTAAAAAAAGTCTGGATGATAATTTCAAAAAACTAAACAAGCTGGGAGAAAGCTATTCGAGCCTTGAGCAGTTTTTTCACAATCGAAAGACCATTGGAAGCGCGACTTTTACGGTTGGAATGGAAAATAAAAAAGGAATTATTGAGAATCGAAAATTTGAATTTTTTCAATCGACCAACGGAACGATGAAAACACTTAAGCAGATTAACCCAATAAATTTATATGATAAACTGAAAAGTGGAATTCCGATAAAGGTTAAAGAGGTACTTGATGGAGGAAAAACGAACAATGTTAAAATACACTTTAAACTTCAGCGTGATGGAAGTATCGGATTTACCACGAGCCGGCTGCCTGTTCGACTGGCGACTGGTTACAAAACTATTGATGAACTTAAGGTAGAGATGGGCTAGATTTTTATGTCAAAATCTGGTACAATGATCCGATTAATTAGTCATAAATGTCGGTATTCCGAAACCTTTTCAAATTCAATTCTACAAAAAGCCTTGGGCTATTAGTCCTTTTAGGTGCTTTTTTTCTTTTTCCAGAAACGGTTTTGGCCGATTCCAATGCAACGACTTCTGATTCATTTCAGGATTCGTTACGAGGTGTGGCTGGATTCCTAGCCGTACTGGTTCGGACGATGACGTTTGCTTGTCTTTTTATCATGGATAAAGGCATGCATCTTATGGGTACAGATCTACTCATCGGCCCAAGAGCGATGGAAGCTATCCAGCCGATGTGGATGTTTATTCGGAATCTGACCAATATTGCCTTTGTCGGGGTTATTCTCTTTATCGCTGTTTATAATCTTCTCAAAAATGGAGATGGTGACTGGAGTATCAAAAGCAAGTTACCAAAGGTGATTATGGCACTGATCGCGATTAATTTTTCACTCACGGCCGCTAAAGTAGCCATTGAGGGGGTAAATGTCGCGACGATTGGGGTTCTTTCAATTTCGGATTCTGCCATTGAAGCTAAAGGCATCACCAACTTAGAAGAGATGCTCGGGAAGGGAGTGAGTAGAGAAGAGCCAGAAAAGAGTGCAGCTTGTCCTGTCTATAACTTGGGAGAGGGTGATAGTTTTACTCCCATTTCTGGTACCGGGACTTCCGATGCACCAGCAGACTGTAAGCCGTTTGCTGTAGCCATTAATGAAGGACTTTGTGGAGGCTCAAATCCTACAATCGCAACCGCCAAAAAAGAATGCCTTTTGTTTATTAATCTTTCAGCGGCAAAAGATATAGATAAAAAAGGTGATTTTGGAGCTGGAAGTGAGTTTAAGCACAATATATTTTTAGCTTTTGGAAATCACTTTCTTCAGCTTGAAACGCTTCCGCTTTTAGCCGCTGAGTTGCCTGATTTTTTAAGTATAGTCGATAGTATTATATTTTCTTTTATTATGGCGGCCGCTTACATGGTGGTCTTTATCGCTCTATTTGCGGTACTTCTCTTCCGGGTGATTGCCCTTTGGGCGATGATGATATTTTCTCCTGCGATTATTGCGGGGGCGATATTGGGGATGCCGGGGACGGATAAAGGACTCAGTGAGTTTATAAAGTACTTGGTCATTCCATTGAAGATTGGAGCTGTTTTTGCTCTGACTTTCTTCATGATCAATATGATGGTCGATTACGGTTCAGACATGCCCATTGATCAAACCTTTATTCAAGCTGGGCCAGCTATTAACCAATTTTATGGACACTCTGGTTTTGGTATTCTTTGGAAGATTATTATTTTAGTCGCTTTCTGGAAAGCCGCCTTTATGGCACTGGATGGTACCGCCGTTGATGCGGTCGTTCAGAAAGTTAAGTCTGGCGCTGAGTCAGTTGGTAAATTTGGAGCGACTTATGTCGCGAGTGAGGTTAAGGTCCCAACAATCGAGGGCAAGGCCGGTGGTGCCACCGTCTTATCTATGACGAAAGGATTGGCCGGACTTAGAACTGAGGCGAATAGACGTCACAACGAGGCAAATCAAACGGCTATTGGTTGGTGGAATCCGAACGATCAAGTTGGGAAAAAAGTTGAAGATCTTAAAACCGATATAAAAAATAGAGACGAAAATGGGAATACCTACACGCCAGAAGCCTTTGGCCAAGAAATTCAAAAAATAGGCTTTGACGGAGTGGCGCGTATAGATAAAGCGTCTTTGGTGACAATGGCTGGTCTTATAAACAATAAGGCTATAAAAGATCGTGTTGAGGCTAACCTAGATGGGTTAATAACGGCTGCGAGATCTCAAGATGAAGGAGTGTTTGATAGAATTATTGGTGAAGGCAAAGGGACATTTAGTATGACGAAAGAAGGAACGGGGGTATCAAGATCTACAGCAGAAAGTACGCCAAAAAATGATATTACTGCGACACAAACTAACAACTTTACAATCGAAGCTGAGGATTCAGGTGCAGAGAAGAAAACAGTGGATTTCAATCTTGATAGATTAGAAGATTTTGACAGCTCTGCCTATAAGACTGTGGAACACTACAAATCTTTCTTGGAGAGTGCGGGAATTACCGCGACGGAACTTTCTAGTTTTACTGAAATCGAGATCTCGAGGCTTGCGGCTAAGATTGTAGCTAGTCCAGGACAAATAAGCACAGTATCAGAAAAAGACATAACTGAGTCTCTTACGCAAATAAAAGGAACTTCATAAGGAACGTTGAGTTTAAGTTAGAAAACACCTCGTTAGACTTGATTAGTTGATCAGTTGAATGAGGTGTTTTTATGCCGTAAGTCCTTGATGCCAACGACCCTCATGTGTTTCAATAACTTTGTTGCTGTACCGGTAAGAGCGGTCTTCACTTTCGTCAACGACTTCCTGAATATTGATGACAAGATTTCCATTGAAATCTTGCTGTTAACTGCAATACTGCGCCACTAAACGCTGAAATTCTCTAAGATCCGCCAGCTCAGAACGGGTGAATTCATTAAAATCTCGGAGATCTTTGAGTTCTGATCTCGCAAATTCTTGAAATGCTCTGAGCTCTTTTAGTTCAGAAATAGAAAAGTCTTGGAAAGACTCAGATCTTTTTCTGAACTTTTGAAGTTCCGTAAACTCATTAATAGCTAAGGATCTAAATTCGTTAAGCTCAATTTGAAGCTCGGTGAACTTTTTAAGAACGATGTTTTGAAAATCTTCTTGTTTCATCTATCTAGTTCTAAATTTTTTAGAAAATAGAGGCAAATCTTTTTGATTTTTAAGCTCAGCAAAACTTCAGTTTTAGCCTATAAACAATTACTTAATATAACTAAAAAACAAACTAAGTAGCTTGCAACTCAATAATCTTCACAACCTGAAAAAAATCTGTTTTTGTGGTATAATAATCAGACTATTTTCCAGTCTTTATGCCTCAAACGAATCTTCATTTCCTTTTTCCTAAAACGCCAAGTGAGACTTGGTTGTTTCGGACTGGGACGGAAGCGGGAGATGAAGCGGCAGGCGAAAGAGATCGTTCAATGGCTGAGTTGCTTGAGAATCCTCAAAACTTGACGATCAAAGGATTACGAGAAATTGAGCGAAATGCGGATAAACTTAGTGCTGTAGAAAAGAGAAAGCTCAATGAGCTTGCTGAATTTGAGCTGAGTTTACTTGAGTCTGGAGAAGATAAGGATGTCTACCCAAGCCGAATGCTTTTTCACTTGATGTACTCGCCGCTTTTTCGAGCGCTTTCGCCGAATACTCAAAAAGCCATTCGGATAACGACTTCAAAACAATATGAAGAACTAAGTAAATTTGTCAGTGAAGATTCAACCAGCTGGTCTCCAGGGAGGGCGGCCAGAGCTATCTATCTTTTCCGATACGCTCGAGGTAAAGGGAAAGATTTTAGACAAATTCTTGGTGATGAAACCTTTAGAGCGATAAATGAGAAACTGGTAACTCGGACTCATAAGTTACTTGAGAATATTGAGGTAAACCAAACACAAAAAAAAGTTCGAGGAATTTTAGGCGAGAAAATCACGACAACCGATCGGTTATTTCTTATGGAGATGTACAATCTTTTTCCTAATAGTTCTGATTGGGTCGAACGTGGAGGGACGCCGACTTATAATCTTTTGAGAAAAGCCTGTACTGGAACCACTTGGGATATCGTTAGTAAAATTGGGAGTTATGAGCCAGGGGCCGATGCGCAGACCACACCACCACAAGAGTTACCACCGAAAACAGAGGATGAAGATCAGTATGAGTATGACAAAAAAGTAAGAGAGTATGAATGGCGTCAAAAGCGTTATGAAGAACATCAAAAAGCTGAAGCTCATCACGAAGCACAAAAAGCGGAGTACTTGGTTTACTGGGAACTTATAGATGAGATGACCGATAACCGTAACGTCTTAGGTGATATCGGTGAATCTTTGACGCCAGATCAGCGACAAAAAATTGAGACTTTTACCAGAGCGGGGAAGTCTGTTCAGTTTTTATCTTGGTTAGAGTCTTGGGGGAAAAAAGATAAAAATTTTAGTTTATTGCCAAGTCATCTCAAGACGCTTAAGCAGATATCTGAAGAGCGTCTCCCTATCCGTTCGATCGAAACTAAAGACGAATTATTGAGAGCGGAGATTGCCGACACATTTTCAGATGAATACGGCGTTGATGAATTTCAAGATGAAGAAGTTGTCGAAGGAACCAAAGATGAGAAAGAAATAAAAACTCGAAATATAAAAGAGGAGATAGGAGCGCTCCAAAAACTAATTGATTTTAAAGCAAAGGATGAAGCTCGCCGGAAAGAAAAGAAAGCTTTTGAAGCCAAGTTTAAATCAAAAGTACGAGATCAAGTGCAGGATCAAGATTTAGAGCGCTTGATGGCCAAATACGAAGAGGACGAACCGATTCAAAGTGCGGCTCAGTTAGACGAAAAATTGTTTAAAGATCAAGAAGCCCTTAACGGTGTTGTGGTTCGAATTAATCAACTGGCTCAAGTGACGGAGCCGGTGGAAAGTGGCGAAGAGGTAACCGAAGAAGAAAAAGCAAAAAAAGCTCAGTACAATCGACTCAATAGTCAGCAGGTCAAATCGCTGTTGGGAACACTGGAAGCCGGGGTTGAAAGTTTACAAAAAAATCCATTAGGAGATGATTTTGTAAAATTAGAGCAAAAACAAGAGGAAGAGATTCAAAAGTTGCTTAAGACCGCTATATCGAAAGATAAAAAAATTGAAGAAAGATTAAATTTCGCCCGTCTTGCCGGATCTTCACAGGAAAAAGCACAAGAATATCTAGCAAAATATAAACGACAATTTGAAGATCGATTAGACAATCACCAACTGACCGCCAGTGATATGGCCGTGATTATGGAAGGGGAGCTAGATCCGGAAGTAAATGAGATTATTTTACCGGATGAAGATCAAGAAGGCTCTAAAAAAGATTACTTTAAAGAGCTCAGAAATTTTAGAAGTTTATTGGCAGCCGAAATTGAAGCTATAGATGTTAGTCTTTCGATTGACGAACTAAATCCAGGGGAAAGCCACGATAGATTTAAACCCTGGATCGATAAAATTGAGGCAAAATACGGTTATGAAAATATTTTCAAACTGGTTTCTGATGAAGGAGGGGGGCATTCAAAATTACAGAAAAGCTTTGAAGCTTTAACTCAGTCGCATTCAGAAAGACAATATAGCCCAATGACGGCGAAAAGCCTTATAGACGCGACAGTGTTTGCTTCAAAAGACTTAGTGCGTCATAAAATCAACCAATCACTCCGAACCTCAGAATTATCGCAGCCGGGGATTAGCCAACAGTTTTTACGAGATTATGAACAACAGAAAGGCTCTCTCTATGACTTACGAGATCAGTCAATGCAAGATCCAGAAGCGATTCGTCACCAACAATATTATATTGGGCGTCGACAGAAAAATGCTGAACTGGCTGATAAAATTTTAAACCAGACAAAAGAAGCTTTAGAGGACTGGGATCGAGAAGGTTTATTGAGGTTGATAGAGACTAAAGGGGCTTCTGAATCACCAGAAGTGATTTATAAAAAACTTGAAGCCCTTTACGAATCGAGAATTACGAGCACTGGAAATACTTTTGATTTCTTTAGTGCGGAAGATGCTCAAAAATTTTCGTCTTACTTTGGGACTGTAGAGTCTGAAGATAGTTTGTTGAAATCTGAAGAAGTGCTTGAGAAATTCACTTTGATGAAAGCCAAAGAGCTTAATCATCAAGCGCTTAATGAACAAATGAAACGAGTGGTAGAAGGAGCCGCAGATCAACTTGGTGTGGAAGATTTAAATACGCTCTTTCTTCAGATTTCGCCTTTTACTCGAAATATTGGAGCCATCAAAAACTCCTTTGAGGATCAGTATGAAATGATTCGTTCTAGAATAGAAAACAGTGATAACGGTCTTTCAAAAGCGATGATGGAACACAGCTTTTTTTCTGAAATTGAGAAAGGTCTTATTCCTCAAATTGAACATATCCGTTCATCAATTGATGCTATGGGGAAATCTTTGTTCCCAGAGCCTAAATATCAGCAATTCTTAGAGCACTATTTATCAAACTACGATCAAGAAGTGAACCAGCTAAAATGGATTCTCTCGAAGCTTAGAGAGCATCCCTTTGATATGTGGGAAGAACACCATATTGAGAGCTTGAAAGATCTTCATAAAAAATTCACTCAGTTATTTTTAGCGATTGATCCACAATCGGGCGAATTTGAAAATCGTTATAAAGATTTAGCTAAAGCTTGGGAATCGGTACCGGAAGCTGAAAGAAAAGTGAAAAATTTAGGACTTTATGAGCCTGGAAAAGAAGCTGAATTTTTAACGGAGAAAACGAAAGAACAAGCAAAAGTTCTTCATTCTGCTGATCGATACAAATCTGCGGTAGAGAGCTCGGTGCAAATGATGGAGAAAGATTTAAACACACTGTCTGATGATGATTTTTCACAGAAGCATTCTCTCAGTAAAACGGCCGCTTTAAAGACGCTTGATGGGCTTAAAGAAAATCTTGAAAACCTAGAGCGTTCAGTTGGCCCTTTTAGAGATCCTTCATTTTTTAGTGACTG
>CALIGR010000036.1 GCA_938021445.1 uncultured Candidatus Altimarinota bacterium | reverse complement strand
GTCTTTATCTCCGCTTCAATTTTTTCGGTCACCAACTTCTCAACATCCTGCGCCGTTGCTCCAGGCCACACGGTCGTAATCGCCGCAATCGGAATCTCCACATCCGGATCACTCTCACGTGGGATCGATTGATAAGACCCTATGCCCACGATTAGCATCGCGGCGGTCAATAAGACCGTCACTCGAAATCGAGTGAGCAAAAACGTCCAGAAGAGGGAGAGTTGGTTTTTCATACGCGTACTTTTCTCAAGTTAATTACTTTTATCGTCGTTATTTTTTATCTCTTGATACTTGATACTCTCGATCATTTCACCCGGGATGACTCGTGATTGATACCGGATCACCCGGTCCCCCTTATTGAGATTTCCAAGAACCGTGATGCTATCAGAAACAATTTCGCCGACCGTAATGAGTCTTCTCTCTGCTTTTTGTTCTTCATTGATGATAAGTACTTCTACCCCATCTGGCTCAAATGAAACCGCCGTAAGTGGTAACACATTTTGGTTTTGAAGCTCGAGTGGAATTCTGACTTTCACATTCGCGCCAACAAGAGCCTCCGTAGAGTTTGGCAATCTAAACTCTCCTTTGATTTTTTGAGTGAGTGGATCTAACTGCGTTGATAAAAATATTTTATTCGATTTCACCACTTTCCCATTGATCTCAACCTCTACTGTTTTTCGGTTTTTAAGCGCGAGCCACTCTTCTGAAGTCAGATAAGCGACCGCCTTTTTTTCCGCTCGGTCATTCACAATTCCGAAAAGCTCTGAACCACTTCCGGTAAAGAGACCCACGACCGCAATTTTATCAGCAACCGTCCCGCCAATAGGGGCCACCACTTTGAGTTTACTCTGAGCGACGGCTGCGGTTTCGATTTGATTTTGAGCATTTTGATTACTACTGGCCGCTTGAGATCTTGATAAGTTGAGACCCGCTCGCGCCGTCTCAATTTGGTTTTTGGCGTTCTGAGTTCCACTGTCAGCTTGTGACTGAGCCAGTACTAATCCGGCTTTAGCGCTTTCAATACTATTTTTAGCAGCCGTAATAGCCGCTTCTGCTTGTGAACGAGTCAATAACAGAGCTGATTCTGCACTTTTAACTCCATTTTCAGAACCAGTCAGTGAGACATTACTTCCTTTTTTTGTAGTTTCGGCGGCCTCAAGGCTTGATTTGAGATTTGACACTAAGCTATCAATATTTGCCCGAAGCCCTTCTACTTGTGTACGAAGCCCTGAGATAAAACTCTCATTCACACCCCCGACAAAAATTGTGTCATCGACCAGTCCATAATACTGATTCAAAATAGTTTGTAGTTTGTTCCCAAAAGCGATAGTCTCACGTGTATAAATAGTTATCTGGCCTTGATTGATTCCAGGGTTTTTTAGTTTTAAAAGTTTCAGTTCCCCCATGAGATTTCTGGTTTGATTCCTCAGGTTATTTTTAAGGACAATATTTCGATTCCCAACTTCATCTCGACCAAAAACAAACTCATACTCTGACTTATCAGTCACGACTAACATGCGGTCTAGAAAACTCACAATATTATCGTACGTCGTGTATACGTTTTTCGCCTGGATTCCAACGTTATTAAAAGCTTGGTAGTAAGTCTGTTGTTGCTGCCCATCATTCTCCTTTAGGGCTTTTCGAGCATTTTGAAGAGAAACCTCCGCCTGATCAATCAGGCTTTGTTGTGATTTAATCGTTTCAGCTAAAGAACGCTCCGCACTTTCTAGGTTAATCTGAGCTTGGGCAATCTGACTTTCTTGTGACTTAAGCGTTTCCGCCAGCGAACGTTCGGCACTTTGAAGACTGATTTGCGCTTGGGCAATCGAGTTTGAACCTGACGATTGTGTCGCTTTAAGGGAATTCACCGCATTAAGATATTGGATCTGTGTCGCGTCTCCCTGAAGCTTAAACTCGGCTAGTACCTGTCCTGCCCTCACCGTATCCCCAATTCCAACATAGACATTGGAAAGTGTCCCCGTGTGTTCGGCAAAAACTTTAACCTCTCCTTCCGATTCAACGGTCCCAAGTACGGCTCGGTAAGAAGCTGGAGACCAGCGACCGTACTCGACCACTTCAGCTGTTTTAGATTTTTTGTCTTTTACTTCTGTCTCGGACTTTGTTACATCCGATGAAGCCGAACGCACCTCAAGGTTTTCTTCGTCTGCTTTTTCCGCGGCTTTTTCGATGCTATCTGAAGTTCGAACATTTAAGTCTTTTGGCTCTTTTGGAGTATTGAAACTCTTAACGACCAAGAAAAATGCACCAATCAACAGCGCTCCCAAAATCAATTTTTTAAAGTTAATCGTCATATCTAGTTTTTTATCTAACGCTTTAATTTACAAATCTAATAATTTTAACACATTTCAAGTAACGTATCAATTACATCTTAATTGTTTTTGGTCAATTAAACCGAGGTTTTTTGAGTCGCTCTCCTTTGATGATTGGACGAAGTTTCGTCACAATGGTGACAATGGCAAAAATTCAAATGGTATATGGCTCCAACAGCGGTAATACAGAAATGGTCTGCCAGTACCTCGGCGATCAACTTACAAACGCCGGTCACACTGTCAAAATTGACCGATGCGAACATTTCCCAGAAGAGGACCTCAATGGCGATCATGACCTGCTTATTATCGGTTGTAGTACGTACGAACATGGCGCTTTAGAAGATCATTTTAAAAAGTCTTTCTGGCCTAGAATTCAAAAGCTAGATCTAAAAAATCAAAAATGTGCTGCAATCGGTCTGGGCGACAGCAAATATGACACCGATTACAATATTGAGTCTGGCCGGATTATTGAAAAATACTTTCGCGAGCACAATGGTGAGGTCATCATCGAAAACTTAATGATTAATAAATCTCCACTGCCTCAGCTAGAAGA
>CALIGR010000035.1 GCA_938021445.1 uncultured Candidatus Altimarinota bacterium | reverse complement strand
ATAAAAAGATAAAAAGAACAAGTCTATGAAATTTTTCGATCGTGGTCATACACCAGAAACAAACCAAGAGCATTGGATTAATATTCTTGCACAAAACGCTATAGCAGAGCTCGAAGCTTTTTTAGCTAATCCTAAATTTCACCAATTTAAATCAACCAAAAAAGAACCACAAGTAAATTCAATAGAAGACCTTTATGAATTCGCCCTTCTCCCGTTTAATAAGAAGCGTCGCAAACGTGCCTTTGATGGCTTTTTGTTTGGACGATTTATCTGGCCACCTTTATTTGAGCTTATGGAGTCAAAACAAGCTAATGATCCCGAAGCTTATAAAATTTTAGAAGACATAGCCTTAGGCTATACTGGGGATTCAATCTACCGCGATTTAGAATATAAAATTATTGAACATTTCGAAAGTAATCAAGAGGCTGATTCAATCGCTTCTATAAAAGAAAAAGTCAGAACAGATAAATCTCGCCTCACTGGAGTCCTCGCTAAAATTCCTCAAATTATTCGTTTGGCGGTAGAAGCGAAAGACTGAGTTTCAAACCTTTGTTTTATATAATCCTCCAACATTGTCACAAACTCATCCTCAATATTATCGCCCTTAAGCCATTTCACGAGCTCACCTTCTATATAAACTGGAGCTTGGGCTTTTTCCATCTTCCCTGGCAGGGAAATCGCAATGTCAGAGTTCCGACTTTCTCCCGGGCCATTGACCACACAGCCCATAACGGCAATCTTTAAATCCTCGACTCCCGGATAGATTTCTTTCCAGGTGGTTAATTTTTCGTCTATCAAATTATTAACCCGTACAGCCAGCTCTTGAAAAAAGGTGCTTGTTGTTCTCCCACACCCTGGGCAAGAAGTGACCTTCGGTCTATACCTAGTGAGGTCTAAGCTCTGCAAGATGTGTTTACAGACTTCGACCTCTTCGGTCCTTGGCACTTTTTTACTGGGCGTCAGCGAAACCCTGATCGTGTCTCCTATATTTTGGTGAAGCAATACGCCAAGCGTCACACTACTAGAGATGACGCCCTGCAAACCACTCCCCGCTTCCGTCAGTCCAAGATGAAGAGTATAGTCAGAGGCTTCAGCTATCTGGCTATAGGCGGCAATGACCTGATTCACTTCTGAAATTTTCGCTGAAACAATAATTTTTTCTTTAGGCAGGCCATACTGTTCTGCCAGCCGAGCGGAATTCAGTGCTGACTTTACCATCGATTTTACAAAGATGTCATCCGCGCTTAGGGGCTCTGGCGACTTGGCATTAAGATCCATTAGATTATCCAAAACTTTTTGATCCAAGCTCCCTCCATTGACCCCAATCCTTACCGGCTTATTGTGTTTGATCGCTATTTCGACCATTTCTCGAAAATTTTGATCATCCGCGTTTCCTGGATTGATCCGATATTTATCCAAAACCTCAGCACATTCAGGCACTTTCTTCAGCAGCACGTTACCATTGAAATGAAAATCCCCGACTAAAGCTGGGATATCATCCCCATTTATTTTTTTTAACTTTTCAGCAATTTCAGGGACCGCTTTCGCGGCGTCTTCATCATTGACCGTCATCCGGACGACCTGAGCTCCCGCTTCATAAAGGGCTAGTACTTGTGAGACGGTTGAATCTATATCACTTGTGTCCGTATTCGTCATAGACTGAATCACCATTGGGTTTCCCCCTCCAATTTTAATTCTTCCCACTTCCACAACAGGCGTAAGACGACGTTTTATCATTTATCTAAAATTTTTACAAATTATCCTGATCTTCTTCCCATCGTCGAGGATTTTCTAAAATGTATTTCTGAAAAGCTAAAAATTCATCTTTATTTCTGATAATACGATCGTGGAAAGATCTTTGCCATATTTTACCATCAAACACAGGCCATTGATTATTTTTAACTTTTTTTAAATATTCATTTGCAGCCATGGTTTTAAACCACTGAACCATTGACGAAACCGTAGGAACAGCCCCATGTTTCTGTCTGTTTTGTTTTATAAAAATTTTTTCATCCGGGCCGACACACGGGTCGGCCCCTACGTTATAAATGATAATAATTCCATGAATATGATTCGGCATAATGATGAAGTTATCCAAAGTAACGGTCTCATATTTTTCTTCTATTTTCTTCCACCATTTCTCAACCATTAACCCAATTTCATTCAGCATCATTTCTCCATCTACAATTTCACCAAAAAAATTTTCACGGTCTTTTGTACAAATCGTCACAAAATAAGCGCCATCAGACGAATAATCCCAAGATTTTAGTCTGATATTTTTTCTTTCTGAATGATTATGCATCATTTAAAATTAATTGCGTAGGGACAGACCCATGTGTCTGTCCATTTTATTTTTCGGGTAATCTTTTCATTCCGGCCGGCACACAGGTCGGCCCCTACCGTTTTGTTATCACATTAATTCTTTTGGCAACGGAAACCGCAACCCTGACTCATCTTTGGTCAAAACCACTTCAATCACCACTTTTGGGTTAAATGTTTTGGCTTTCTCCAACACAGCCTGAACCAAGCTATCTGGCACAGAAGCGCCTGAGGTGACCCCAAGAGTTGTGTGTTCAAAAATATCATCCGGTATTTCTTTAACCGTATCAAATAGCTCAGACTGACTCCCCGCTTTGTTTGCAGTGAGGGCCAGCTTAACTGAGTTTGAAGAATTTGGAGAACCAATCACAATGATGAAATCACACTTTTCGGACAACACTTTTACCGCATCCTGCCTGTTTTGAGTCGCGTAACAGAGATCTTTTGATTCTTTTAGATGCGGAATTTTTTCACGTAGTTTCACAATTAACGCCTGCGTATCATCAACCGAAAGGGTCGTCTGAGTCAAAACCACGACTGGTTTTTTACTTTCATTGAGATGTTCAATGAAAGTCGGCCTCAGCGCTTCTATATCAGATTCGTTTTCGATCAAAGTCATCGGGGCCACGTCCGTTACCCCGATCGCCTCTTGATGGTGTTCCTGTCCGATATAAAAAATAGCATAACCTTCATCGTGATATTTTTCGGCTTCCCAGTGTACCTTTGTTACGAGCGGGCAGGTTGCATCAATGCACATAAAATCTCGTTCTTCCGCTTTCGCTCGAAAACTCGGCGCCACTCCATGAGCCGAGAAAACATAAATAGCGCCACTCGGTACTTCATCCAAGTCATCAGTAAAAATAACTCCTCTTGATTTAAAGGATTCCACGACGGTTTTATTATGTACTATTTCATGGTTTACAAAGACCGGCTTATCAAAACGCTTAAGAGCCAGGTCAACGATCTCAATCGCTCGATCTACGCCCGCACAGAATCCACGAGGAGAAGCCAAATACATTTTTTGAACCATTCTATAAAGCGTTCTAAATTTACAAAATCATACTAGACAGATATAAAGAGTCGGCTAGCTAAAATGCTTTTAGAAAAAATACACACTCCAAAAGATCTGAAGAAACTAGATCTAAACCAGCTACCGCAGCTCTGTGAGGAAATTCGAAGTTTCTTAATCAAAAATGCCGCAAAAAATGGAGGGCACTTTGGATCAAGTTTAGGTGTTGTTGAGCTAACGGTCGCGCTCCACTATGTTTTTGAGGCGCCAGAGGATCGAATTGTCTGGGATGTTGGGCATCAAGCGTACGTCCATAAAATCCTGACAGGAAGACAGACTAACTTTCATACTAACCGAAAAAAAGACGGACTTAGTGGGTTCACTAAAAGAAGTGAAAGTGAGTACGACGCTTTTATCGCAGGACATGCCTCTGTTTCTATTTCGGCGGCACTTGGCATGGCCACCGCCTCTCGGGTCAAAAAAGACAACGCGCGAAAACACATCGCTGTCATCGGTGACGGCTCGCTGACCGGCGGAATTGCCTTTGAAGGGCTCAACAATGCGGGAGACTCGAAAGCAGACTTACTGGTAATTCTCAACGATAACCAAATCTCTATAGATCCAAATGTTGGAGCCCTTACTAAAACATTGGTTGATCTTAGTACCTCTCCTTCTTTCAATTACGTCCGAAGCCATCTCAAGTCCTGGCTCAAGTCACACGGGAACCTGGGGAAAGATTTAGATAAAACCGCTGAAAACTTTGAGAAAAGTTTTAAAAATTTAATCTTTAGTAATAGTAATCTATTTGAGTCACTGAACTTTAGATATTTTGGCCCACTCAATGGCCACGATGTCCTTCGAACCGTAAAAATACTACAAGATATAAAAAACTATCCCGGTCCCAAAATCCTTCACGCGCTTACCGTCAAAGGGAAGGGCTTTGTCCCCGCTGAAAACGAGCAAATCAAGTGGCATGCGACGAGTGGATTTGACCCAAAACACTACAACGCAGAAACCGGAAAACTAGAAAAAAAAGAAATTTCTAAAAACCTTAAAAAAACACCTCCGAAGTATCAAGAGGTCTTTGGGAAAACATTAGTTGAACTAGGTGGAAAAAATAAAAAAATTGTCGGTATAACTCCCGCCATGCCAAGCGGCTCTTCGCTCAATATCTTTATGGAAAAGTTTCCAGAGAGATCTTTTGATGTGGGCATTGCTGAGCAGCACGCGGTGACCTTTTCGGCTGGGCTCGCGTGTGAAGGCCTGGTCCCTTTTTGTAACCTCTACTCGACTTTTGCTCAAAGAGCTTATGATCAGATCATCCATGATGTCTGTATCGAAAAAACACCGGTTCGGTTTTGCTTGGACAGAGCTGGGCTTGTAGG
>CALIGR010000034.1 GCA_938021445.1 uncultured Candidatus Altimarinota bacterium | reverse complement strand
TACCTCACGGGTTTCTGGGGGAGCTTTGGGTTTTACCTAGAACATAATGATAAAAAATACTTAATCACCGACGGAAGATATACCGGGAAAGCCTCAGAATTAATGAAAGAAAGGGCTGGTATTGAGCTCGTTATTTTTGATACAAAATTTGTAGAAATATTTGGTAAAAATTTCAGCGGGGACTTTCAGTGTGAAAATTCACTCACCCTCGCCCAACTAGCAAACTTTAAGAAGTGGTTTCCTGAAATTAATTTTATACCGACTCCGGGGTTAATTGAAGCACAACGCCAAATCAAATCAGAAGCTGAGATCAAAAAAATCACTCAGGCACAGGCACACGTAGACCAAGTTTTGATCCCTTTTTTACAAAAAAATCTAAAGTCGGGCATTTCTGAAAAAACACTTCAGTTTCATCTAGAAAACACACTAAAAGCTGAAAATAAGTACGGCCTCAGTTTTGACCCAATTGTCGCTTTTGGTGAAAACTCTGCCATTCCTCATCACGAGCCGTCAGAAAGAACCTTAAAACTCGGAGACAATATTTTAATTGATTGTGGGGTCACCCTTGATCGCTACTGCAGCGATGTCACGAGAAATTTTGTATTTGGCGAGCCCAGCAAAAAGTATCTAGAAAAGTATGCAAAATTACTGAACATTCAGAACCAAGTCTTAAAAAATTACACTGACAAAATATCAGTTAAAGAGCTAGACCAAACCGTACGAGACTTAATGGGAGATGATTCACAATTTTACACACACAGCCTCGGACACGGCGTCGGGATAGAAGTCCACGAATCTCCACGAATATCAACGAAGAGCAGCGAAACGCTAGAAGCTAACCAAGTTGTCACCTGCGAGCCCGGACTCTATTATCCAGGTGAATTTGGCATTCGAATTGAGGACCTGCTCGTCATCCGTAATCAAGAACCCGACATTTTATCCAAAATCACAAAAGATCTCATAAGTTTCAATGAGGTCGGAGACATCCATGTTTTGATAAAAGATTCTTAAGTTTTACTGAAGATCCGGTGTTGATTTCATCAAGGGTTTTGGAGAGTGTCTAAGGGCATGAAAAATTTCGAATCATGGAGTCGCGAAAAGCAACTCACGGAAAAACGAGCAAAGATCCCACAATTTCATGAACGGGATATTTTCTGGGCCAAACTAGGCCTTAACATTGGACGAGAACAAGACGGTAAAGGCCGACTTTTTACTCGCCCGGTAATTATTCTAAAAAAGTTCAACGACCAGTCCGCACTAATAGCACCACTAAGCACCTCACGCAAAAACAACATTTACTATTTTGATTTAAAAGCAGAGCTGCCAAATGACTCTAAAGTCGTTATTTCTCAAATTAGGTTTTTGGACGCAAAGCGCCTTCAGCGAAAAATCACTCGCTGCAAAAAAAACGAATTTAAAGAATTGTTAAGCTTAATTAGAGAAATGCTCAGTAAAAAAAATAATACTCCCCAGCGCTAAGCCTGGGGAGGGGTCTCCGGCTTATTTTTATGCGGAGCGCATTTATAAAATTAATTTAGTCACCACAAAACACTAAGTCAAAAATTTCTATGAAAAAACTCAAATACCTCCTCGCTTTCCACCGCTGTATCAATCTAACCTACACACGATACAAAACCCTGAAAATTTATTTTAAAAACGATTTTGAAACCGCTTGGAAAAGCGATCTAAAAACGCTCAAACAATCAAATTTGGACCTTAGAGCTCTTGAAAAATTTGCACTTAGTCATTCCAAAATAGAACCTGAAAAAGAACAAGATTTACTAAAAAAATCAGGAGCAGAAACAACTTTCATTGAAGACACAAATTACCCCGAAGCGCTCAAAAACATACCACATCCCCCCGTTTTGCTTTTTAGAAAGGGAAACTTTACCGTCTCTGACTTTCCCAGTGTTTCCGTAGTTGGCTCAAGACAAGTAACTCATTATGGGAAACAAGCCCTTCAGGAAATTGTCGGCTACTTGGTCGCTCAAAAAATCACCATTGTTTCCGGGCTGGCTTACGGCGTCGACTCCCTCTCACACAAACTGGCCCTCGAAAAAAAGGCCCGAACTATTGGGGTGCTAGGCTGTGGCATTGATGAACTGTATCCCAAAAATAACCAATACTGGGTTGATAAAATGCTGGAAGAAAAACAAGGCGTCATCCTCTCCGAGTTTCTACCTCAAACCAAAGCCCGTCCAGAGTATTTTCCTCAAAGAAACCGAATCGTGGCTGGACTTTCTCGCGCCACACTCGTCATCGAGGCCGCACTCAAGTCTGGCAGCCTCATCACCGCTCACTACGCCCACGAGTACAATCGTGAAGTCCTCGCCGTCCCTGGAGATATCTTTGCGCCAAACGCTGCGGGGTGTAACGAGCTGATTACTAAAAACATAGCGCAAGCCGCTACTTCCGGAGAGCAGGTATTTGAAAATCTAGGTTTTATCCCCAAGTCCAAACAAGTAAAAACCACTGACATCCCGACGGTCGGCATAGAAGCTGATATCTTAAAATCATTTGGAGGCAGCGCTCAAATGCACATTGATCAAATAGTCGAAACTTCTGGATTACCACTCACAACAATCAGCTCCAACCTCATGCTTTTAGAGCTACGAGGCTGGGTGAAAAACCTCGGTGATCAAGTGTATGTAAGGTTGGTTTAAGTCTGCTTTATTTTTATACTATAAATTTATATTATAATTTTAAATATTAATCATGAAAGTTATGACTTCTACCAGAAATACAAAGACCAGTGCGATTTCTATAACACTAGAGGAGCCGGTTATTCAATTTATAGATGATCTATCAGTACGAAAAAAACTCAGCCGCTCCCGCGTGACCAACCAGCTACTTAAACAGCTGAGGAAGCAGGCCATATCGTATTACTTTGAGGCTGAAGC
>CALIGR010000033.1 GCA_938021445.1 uncultured Candidatus Altimarinota bacterium | reverse complement strand
ATCACTCAATCGAGATCTACCAGAAGTTGAGGCTATTGTCGTTATCACGCGAAGCGGCCAGACGGCCAGAAAAGTCTCGGCGTTTCGACCAAATGTCCCTATTTTTGCCTTTACCAACGAGACTCCTACGCGAAGAAAACTCAGTCTCTGTTGGGGCGTAGAGTCTTTTAGAATTGATTTTTCATCAGATCCGCTCAAGACGATTGATCGGGCTCGAGAGCAGTTTCTGAAAAAGCATCCAGACTGGAAAGGGAAGAAGTTTGTCCTCCTCTCAGATGTTATGGTTGGGGATGCATTCGAACCGATGCTTCAGGTGCGGGAGTTTTAGTCAATAGTCGTTTTTGTTTTAATTAAGACCGTTTGTATTGAAATAAGTTTTCAACATTAATATAATTTGAGAAAATTTCATGGCTGAGTATACAACGGTTCTATTAGATTTTGATGATACTCTTGTTGATACTGAGAGTTTAAAAAATAAAGCGTTTGATCATTTTGTGAGTGATAAATTGAAGCGACCTGACATACTGCGTAAATCTGGGCAGTCCAGCATAGCAGTTTTGAGAGCCGGGTTAAGTGGTGAAGATTCGGACGTTGTTGATAAAATTTGTTTTGATTACAATAAATTTCAGTTTGAATTTATGAGTTCTAGCATAAACTCTTCGAATATTCTATTTGATGACACGGTTAGATTTATAGAATTCTTAGCCAGTAGCAATTTCAAATACACAGTTGTAACGACTTCGACTAGAGAGGTTTTTGAAATGGTTTCAAGAAAAGCTGGAATAATCGCTTATTTTGATTTAGCAAAAGTTGTAACAAAATCAGATGTCAAAAGTGGCCTTGAAAAACCTCATCCTTATCCTTATGAGCTCGCGATGTCGAAGCTAAATGTCTCAAAAAAAGAATGCTTGATTATCGAAGACTCGTTGAGCGGACTACTATCAGCTACGGATTCAGGCGCGGATGTTTGCTTTCTAAATAGGAAAGGTGAGAGTAAGGACTTCGATTTGAACCAAGTTAAATATGAGGTTAATGGACTGGATGAGGTGGTTGGATTTCTGATGAAATGATGCTTTTTAAAAGTTCGAGGGTGTTGAGTAAATAACTATTACAAATGACATCGAGACTGCCAACTCCATTAGATTCGTTTATTTCATTTCTGATTATTTCAATGAATCTTTCTATTAAACCGTTGAACGCTGGCTTTTTGAAAAAGTCAAAAACTCCTTTAAATAATGCAGCATCAAGTTCAGGGTTTAGCTTGGTTGCGTGATAAGGCCTAGATGGAGATAACAATGCAGGGATAATAAGATTGTTAAGTCTTCTGAACTCTTCAAAACAAACTACAGGATCCTTAGCTCTTTCTGGATTTTCACAAGCTCTTTTTACAGTGTTTAAAACCGCGATAGAAGGATCCGTATAAAGAGCAATATGAACTTGACCAATAACGGCGTCACTTAGTGAACTTTCATCTAGTGCATTTTGAAGCGCACTTTTTGCGGTAACTCCTTCTGCAAGAAGAAGTGTTTTTCCTTTTCTTTTTTTTACGCTCAAACTTCCGTTTTTTTGTCCTCCATTTTTAGGGCTATAAGCTTCATTTAGCTCATAGTGTCTATCATTATTATCAATCACTAAGCTTCTAATTATTCGGGCAATCTCCATACTTCTAAAAAAATGAGCTTTAACCATTTCTGTTGTTGCCGTCTCAACAAAATTTTTTTTCTCATTTCCTCTTGAAACACTCATAACCGCGTCTAATGGTAAAATGTCCATTCTCTCTCCATCCCATTCTATAGAAGGAAATCCACAGTTTGGATCGTTTTCTAATACGAGTCTTTGAATTGATTTTGCTAAAGTGCTTTTGCCTCCACCGCATAAACCAGAAATACTAGCTGTAGTTAGTAGTGGATTATCCGTTTGTGCTTGGGTAATTAATTGTGCCACTTCATTATCACCAACAATGAGTGGAGTTCCTCCTAACGGCTCTAATTGTTGAGGTCTCCTAAGGTCGTATTCGAGTGGTTTCATTGAAAATAAAATAGAATTTTGTGAGAAGCTGGCAACCTGAATCAACAGATTTCTGCTTATCTTTTTCTTGAGATTTACTCTCGTTAAGAGTGAGTTATTATTATTTTTTCAGAGTTATAGTGTGTTTTCCTAATTGAATTTTGACAGTTATTTTAGTTAAAGACTATTCAGATTGACTTTGTACTCAATCTCCAGAATCGATTAAAGCTTTTTTTGCTAGAAAATCACTTGAGGTAATAAAAGAAGGTGAAGACGAGTTTGTTTGTGTGATTGATAGAGAGAAGTTTTAGATTTTATTGAGACTGGATTGTTATTGTAATACTGATTAGTCGACTTTTTCGAAATAAAATCTTTTTAATCAGATTGTTGATTTTTTATTTGACTAAATTGTCTAGTATTTCTATAAAAATGAAAGAATATAATATTATGAGAAAAGGAGAGTTAAGACTGGTTAAAGACGAGACTGTTGCTGAAGTATATTTTCAGTTTGAGAGTTTAATATTAGCGAGTTTATTAGATGATTTGGACAGTGTGGAATCTGAACATTTAGGAGTTTGGCTGAAGGATTTAGCCAAATGTGAATCCCAAAAAGGAGATAAAGAAAGAACACCAGTGCTCTTCCGTGGTTCTGATGATTACCCACGAATAGCGAGCGCTGTGTTCAAAAAGTTTTTCGAATCAACTCCTTCTATTTCTGCTATAAATAATTTTGCTTCTAATTTTCTAGATCTAAAATCTCCACTTGATGGAGAGATTAATCCAGCTGTATTTGGCTTGTTTGGCTTTGAGCAACATATTGCAGCCTATTTCCAATATACTTCTTTACGGACTGTTCTTAGCGCTCACCTTTCACAAGGTCGGCAGTCTCAAGAACTTCTGAATTTTCAAAATTTATTAACTAGGCTGCCAAATCAAGCTCCGCTAGCGACTATTTATCGTGAGATAACTGTGGCGACTATTTCACACAATGCGCAGCAAGTCCAAGATTATCGAATCCCAGCAGATGATATGACGCCTGAGAATGAGAGAGGCCCTATTTCCGTTTCATCGCGCGTTTCTGCTGCCGGCTCATAGCCGGTGGTTTTGAGGTGGCATTGAAGTCGCCGGTTTGTTCTAGTTCGCCCACGATAGCATCAGCGTTGGTTTGAGCGTCGCTATAATCAGCAGTTTCAAATTTTATTTTTTCTTTAAACTGGACTCGGAAGAGATTTGAGATTCCCGTGAGTCGCATGTTTTGTAAAAGTGCCCCGAAGAGACGGAAAGATTCGGCTTTATATTCCATAACCGGATCTTTTTGAGCATAGCCAGAGAGGGCCACTCGGTCACGAAGGTGCGTCATCTCATCGATGTGTTCGAGCCAGAGCTCATCTATAGATCTTAGTATAATTTGTTTACTGACTTCATTGACTTGAGATTCTGGAAGGGTTTTTTTCTTGGCATCCCAAGCGGCTAGAAGATAGTTCTGGATGGTTTCAACTAATTCATCACGATGGGTGAATTGCTCGAGCTCGTCCACGGTGAGGGGCGTGTCTTTTTCATGATGGACGGCATTGATCACTTCGACTATCTCGGTGATATCCCAAGTCCGATCCGCAATAGGGGATGGGGCGTGAATTTGCACGGTCTGGTCAGCCAGGGCTTTGATCATTTCCTCGACGTCAGCCAGGCTGTCTTTAGAGCTGAGGAAGATTCGTCGTCGCGCGTAGATTTTTTCTCGGTGAATATTCATGACGTCGTCGTACTGGACGACATGTTTACGAGCATCAAAGTGAAAGCCTTCGATTTTTTTCTGTGCACTCTCAACTGATCTTGAAATCATCTTGTTTTCAATCGATTCAGTTTCAGGAAGGCCCATGCGTTCCATGATGCTGGCCATTTTATCTCCCCCAAATCGCTTCATGAGTGGATCGGTCATAGCGACATAAAACTGAGTAAAGCCTGGATCTCCTTGCCGTCCGGCTCGACCTCGAAGTTGATTGTCTATTCGTCTGGACTCATGCCGCTCGGTTCCAATGATGGCGAGTCCTCCGGCTTCTTTGACGCCTTGACCGAGCTTGATATCCGTCCCTCGACCGGCCATATTGGTCGCGATAGTTATGGCCCCTGGTTGTCCCGCTTTG
>CALIGR010000032.1 GCA_938021445.1 uncultured Candidatus Altimarinota bacterium | reverse complement strand
GAGCTGTCTCCAGCGCTGGCTGAAAGTGTTTCCACTCTCGGACTTTCATGAGCAAAAGAATCTCTCATACTCAACATATAATTAAGGAAGCTATCTTCCTGCTGTGGTGTCATTTTAGCATTTCCAGCTCCTCGAGAAGCTTCTTGAGCTGCAAATTGTTCTTCGGCTGATCGTCCATTTCGAGATTTAAATCCAACATTATTATGCTGCGCTAAATCTTGATCATCTCCTTCTAAACTTTCTTCTGGCAAATATCGTCGGTAGCTTCCTGCAGAGTCTCTATATCGAAAGTAACCTGGGACAAACTTATATTCTTTCTCCGGCATAGCCGGCATGAATCCGACTGAATCTTCCTCGTAAGCTGAAGAATTGAAACTTTCCTCCGTCGTCGATTCAATTGATTCTGTCGACCCGGTTGTTTCTGCTGGTGCAGAACTTGTGCTCGATGAAGTGTCTTCTTCTCCAAACACTGACTCACAACCCGTTCCTGCTGCGTTAAGCAGATAATCTCTATCGCACGTAATCTTACAAATTGGGAGTGGCCCAACCGTTCCATTCGTTATTTCAGGTCGAGGACATTGAGTGAACAACTCTTTAACCAGCGTTACCGTACTGGCCGTTTGCATATCCTGAACACAGACTTCGTTTTGAACGATACAGTAAGCCGTCTCTTGAATGCTCCATCCGTCTCCTGACGGTTGTGCAAACCAAATTTTTTGACCATCATTTTCTTTCACAGAGAAAGCTAAAGAAGCATTTGGCGAATAGGTAAAGGTTTCATTTGAAAGTCCCCATGTATAAGTAGCAATGGGTTCTATCTCAGAATTTGAGTGATCGCCTGCGGCAAATGTGATCGAGCTTGGATCAGGTGTCCGTGTTGTTGCTGGTGGTGCCAGTTGCCCAGACCAAGCCTCTGCATTACTACCGCTACTCCCCCAGTTTCTTACACTATTGATCGTCGTGCCTCCTATAAGCTGCATTCGAGGAAAACCTCCGCCAATCTGACTGTACACAGTAAGAGAGCCAGTCCCTTCGATCGTAGCTGAAGCTCTAGACGTGTCCGCCGCTGTTGCGTTTTCAAGTACCACCCCTCCGGCATACTCCTCATCTCCCGAAATCTCTCCAGTGATAATTTCAACGGCTTGAGTTGAGGATGGGGAAAGAAATAAAATGGATGAAGCGAGAAAGAGGGAAGCAATATATTTTTGTGACATTTTTTTATTCGGGTACAAAAAAGTTGAACAATCACATTTAATTAAATTCTTTATACGTGTGCAATTTATTTGTACTAGAACAATGAGGAGGTTTTTGTGAAATATTTTTTTGTATACTTTTTATTTAAATCAAAAAGGGACAGAGATAATCTGTCCCCTACTGGCACAACCCACGATTCTAATAAGCAAATATTTTTCCTAACACTGACTTTCGGTTGAAGCGTTAAAATTATCATCTCCTGAATCGCTTCCTGTTATTTTCATCATGTCTCTTAACTTTTTCCCCGTTACCTCAATTGGATGCTCTGCATTTTCTGCTCGCATTCGTTTAAGCCCTGCAAATCCATCATCACTATCAGCAATAAAGTCTTTCGCAAATTTTCCATTTTGGATATCAGCCAAAATATCTTTCATTCGAGCTTTTGTATCTGCATCGATGACTCTTGGACCTGATACGTAGTCTCCAAACTCAGCCGTTTCTGAAATTGAGTAACGCATCGCCGCCATTCCCCCTTCGGCCATAAGATCAACAATAAGCTTCAACTCATGTAAACACTCAAAGTACGCCACTTCTGGTTTGTAACCTGCCTCGATCAAAACTTCAAAACCGGCTTTCACCAGTTCACACGTACCGCCACAAAGAACCGCTTGTTCTCCAAATAGATCGGTTTCCGTCTCTTCTGTAAAGGTCGTTTCTAGAATACCGGCTCTTCCGGCTCCTATTAGCTTGGCGTACCCAAGAGCTAGGTCTTTCGCCTCGCCTGAGTGGTTTTGCTCAATCGCGATAAGCGCTGGCACTCCAAAGCCTGAAGTGTACGTTGTTCGCACTCGGTGTCCTGGTCCTTTTGGCGCGACCATCCAGACATCTACATTTTCCGGTGGGGTAATAAGGTCAAACCGAATATTAAATCCGTGCGCAAAGACCAAGCTCTTCCCTTCGGTCATATTTGGCGCGATGTCTTTCTCGTATACAGACTTCTGTACTGGGTCTGGAAGCAACATCATAATTACATCAGCCCAAGCTGATGCGTCTCCAAAGCTCATCGCTTTGAGTCCGGCTTTTTCACACTTATCAAAACTTGAAGATCCATCTCTAAGTCCGACCACCACTTCCGCTCCTGAGTCTTGAAGGTTAAGCGCGTGTGCATGCCCTTGAGATCCCACGCCCATAACGGCGATTTTTTTTCCTAAGATTTTAGCGGTATCGATGTCCGCATCGTAATACATCTGAGTCATAATTTGTGTTAGTTAGAAAGCAATAAATCAGGCAAAGACTAATAAAATGAG
>CALIGR010000031.1 GCA_938021445.1 uncultured Candidatus Altimarinota bacterium | reverse complement strand
TACGACGCCTTTACTAAGCAGATTACCTGGACTGAGAGCTGTGAATATCAGTTTCCTGTGATCACGGCTGATGGTTCTGGCGGAACCACGACTAGTGCTGGGCCCATACAACGAGTTGATAACACAATGGTACAGTTCTTTGAAAAAGGAGGGTTCCTCAATGAAGCTGAAATATTAAATAATATAGCTGAAATTAATTGGGAAAAACTTTATGAGGCTATTAATTGGATTGACCTGGATGTTGAGCAGAAAAATAAAAAAGTTTTTGAAACCGCCCTGGCTTCAGAGGCAAGACATAATGAGGCGCTTTTCCGTGATGATTTTAGTGGTTACGAGGTCATACACCTTGCGGCAGAGGGAAAGGCTTCAAAAGGCTTAGAGTTAGCATTTTTGCCACAGGACGACACGCTAGATCAAGAGTGGATCAGTTTTCAGAAAGAACAAATTGAGGATCACAATTCTGTTTATAGATCTGGAGAAGTTTTTATGGGGGAAGACCTGGGGCTCGGATTTTTAAATGAAAAAAAATGGGCCGAGTGTGACAACCTTCCACAAGATTTAAGAAGTTGGGAGGCCTCATTGGATTGTAATCTGGACTCAACGCTTGAGTCCAAAAGTCGGACGTTGCAAATTGGGACTTCTGGTGCCAGTCTAGAATCAAACACTGGATCAATTTCTGGGCAAAGTTTGCGCTTAAGTCCCCGGAAGGTTCTCGTCTCACAGTTTGATACTAAACCGATACCCGTTACGGCCGTTTTGACCAACAGTGCGGGGAAAGTCAGCGTTGGTGATTTTTCTACAAAGGTGTCACTTAAGTTTTCTTCTCAAGCCGCTGAAAGATTTTTCCGAGTAGAACCCAGTCAAGAAGTGGCGGTAACAGCGGGAAAAGCTAAGTTTTTATTGATTCCTAAATCAGTCAAATCTGGTGGAAAATTTGAACTCTTGGCTGAGGCGAAACGATCTACGGATGATATTTCATTGCGTTCTAAAGTGGTTCCGGTTCAACTGGTCAATCGCGAGTTGACGGCCTGGCCTGAAGTTCGATCTATTGAGGTGAAAGATCCAGAAGGTGTGCTTCTGAACCTTCGTCTTCAGGATAAGCAAGGGAAGTTACTGACAGAGCTTGATGGATTAGAATTAGAGCTAAAGACTAATGGTTGGGGGAGCTTTGCAGGGGAGCCGAATAAAGTCCTCTTAAGTGGAGGAGCGGCCCAGGTTCGATTTCTGCCTGGAGAGAGAGCCGGAATGGCGATTATTTCAGTGATAGATAAAACAGAAGTACTACCACCGTCTCAGATAAAAATTGAGGTAACCCCGGGTGAGCCAGCAGCACTGCAGATGCAAAAATCTGCTAATTTTTTGATTGAGTCGGCTCCAGCGACTAAAATGCAACTAGTCGTGCAGGACCAATACGGTAACCCCATTGAAGATCTTAATTTTGAAGCCAGCTGGTATGGCGATGACGTTTCTTTTTTGAATGAATCTTTACTAGATCAAGACCTAAGACGCCCAGGGGTTCAGTCTTTTTACACCGGTGGGACCGCTCAAATTTTACTCAAGCCAAAATCTGGAGCTCAAAAAGTCCGTTTACAGGTAGAGACAGATATTTGGTCAGACCAGACGACCGGTCGGAGTCTAAATCTTGAAGTTATCCAGAATCCGATTTTTGATATTTCGCTTGATAAGGCCAAAGTTCAAGCGGGTGAGGCTGAGTTTATTGAGGCAAATATTGTCGCTAAAACAAAAGATGGTCGAGTGATTACCAACGATTTTGAAGGGGCGGTTAAGTTTATCAGTGGTGGAAAAGTCCACTATGATGATCAAGTAAGTTTTATTAAGGGGGTTGCTCAAATTAGACTTAGACCAGGGACTAGAGCTGGAACCTATATTGGGCTGCTTTCAGCGCCGGGGTTTCAAGATGGGACTCTTCGTTTCGAAGTACTTCCAGGGGAGCCGACCAGTCTTACTGGGGCTTTCCGAGAAGCGGATAATGGGGTGATAAGTTTTAAAGAAGCTTCGGTTATAAATCTGGACATTCAAGCTTTAGACGCCTATGGAAACGAAACCCAAAGTTTTGATGGGAGTGTTCAGGTAACGGTGACAGGCAAAACGGATCATTTACTCCAGGTCGATAACAGCACCATTAGTATAAGACAGGGGAAAGCCACAATTCAAGCTCAAACAAAAGGGCTTTCCGGTGAAGTGCGCGTACTTATAAAATCAGACCAATTAAAAAGTGAAGGGCTTTCAATTAGGCTGGTCGATTATTTGAGTGTTGAAGAATATAAAAATTTGACGCCAAGATCACTCTTGACCTTGATGCTTGGATTTGGAGGTGGCGACTTTTCGGAAAACGATTTATTTGCGCTGGAAGCACTAAGTGACGGGCATACCCAGTCGGTAATCACGACAACTTTTCCACCAGAATCTCCGTGGAGATATGCAAGTTTAAACCCAGATGGAACACTCGTTGGGCGCCTCGAATCAGAGGTGATATTTGGGGATTATCTTGAAACAAAACTACTCGATGGAGAGCGATCTATAGCAAAAACGCGGTTTGTCTTTCCGTCACGCCCAGGCTTTTTTGATAGTATCACAAATAACGGGGTCGGAGTTTACGCCATAAAAGAACCAGAGTTGAATCAAAACCTAATCTTTAAAAACCAAAACTTAATCCTCGGCGAGACTCAGGTGCTGTCTTTCACTCGCTCGGGAGGAATGAGGCTTTTAGACAGTCGTTTGACGGTAGTCCCGACTGGTAACCTACTTCAATTCGAGCTCTACTGGGAGGACGAAAAAATCGGAAGTCTTACCTATCGAACCACGCAACCAACGATACAATTACTTGAGAGTTCATCGGCATTTGACCAGAGTTATGGCTGGCAGATGCAGTCGACTTCAGATCAGATTTTATTTAAAAAAGGA
>CALIGR010000030.1 GCA_938021445.1 uncultured Candidatus Altimarinota bacterium | reverse complement strand
AAAATTCACAGCGCTCTCAATATCTTTATCTTTCTAGATAAGACAAAATTTAAAATTACACATGCCGATTGAAACCAGCATCTCACTCTTTGCCTTGATTGGATTTTTATTTGCGGCCTATTCTGTCATCGCCAATGACAGTGTTCAAACACTCGGGACCTTTATTGCCTCAAATAGTAAAATCAAATGGTACTATCTCTGGCTCGCCGCATCATTTGTACTCGTGCTAACGATTTCCTATAGTTGGTGGACTTATGGTGGTGATATTTCTTACGGACGTCTCAACAAAATTCCGTTTGAGGAAGTCCAATGGTACCATGCCTTAGCACCGGCACTTCTGGTTGGGCTCACTCGAATTGGAATACCTGTCTCGACCTCACTTCTCGTCCTTTCGGTTTTTGCATCGACTCTCGTCTTTGAGAAAATTTTAGTAAAGTCTTTTATGGGCTACGCTGTCGCGGCTGTTTTTGCCTACAGCCTTTGGGGCATTGTTTGTAAGTTTTTTCAAAAAACAGACCCGAAAACCCCTGAAAAAAACGTTAAGTTTTGGCGAACTTTCCAGTGGCTTTCTACTGGATTTTTATGGTATACCTGGCTCTCTCATGATGTCGCCAATATCGCCGTCTTTCTTCCGAGGTCTCTCAACGTCGCTGAACTCTTGTTTGTTCTCACCACTTTTATCATTGGGCTCGCTTATATTTTTTGGACTAAAGGTGGGAAAATCCAAAACGTAGTTATCTCAAAAACAAACGTCAGTTACATAAAGTCGGCTACGCTTATTGATCTAACTTACGCTTTTATTCTGCTCTATTTCAAGCAGTACAATGACCTCCCAATGTCAACCACTTGGGTCTTCGTTGGACTTCTTTGTGGGCGTGAAATGGCCATTGCGACCTTCACTCCAGGATACAAGTTTAAAGACGTCTTCCCTATTGTCGGAAAAGACATAATGAAGATTTTCTTTGGGCTCGCTCTTTCGGTCGCTTTAGTGATTATCATCCAGCGGTTCCTCGCTTAATTTAGCTTCATCAATATAGTCTTGATGAATTATGAATAACGACTTCCCTCCCCGATTTATTGAGCGCCTAGAGTCTCTTATTGCTGATCCCAACGAGAGAAATTTGTTTTTAGACAAATGCACCGAACCACTTCCAAAAGTAGTACGGTTTTCTCCAAATACAAAAGTGCCCGATGCCTGGACCCTTAAACCAACTTCCATTCCTGAAGCTTTTTTTATTGAGAGGGCTAATCAATCTGAAGTTCCTTTAGGCAAAACTCTCGAACACTTCACTGGGCAGATTTATGTCCAATCACTCTCCTCGATGTTACCGGTTGTAGCCCTTAATCCACAGCCCGGAGAAAAAATCCTCGATCTTTGTGCCGCCCCTGGGAGCAAAACCACGTTTCTCAGCCAAAAAATGGGCAAGAGTGGCGTCATCGTTGCCAATGAGCCGAGCGGATCTCGGAGCAAAAAGCTCAGCCACAATCTTGACCGGCTCGGCGTGAGCAACAGCGTCATGATCCAGTCAGACGGGACGCTTCTTCATCGATATTTCGGGCAAGAGTTTGATCGTGTTTTATTAGACGCCCCTTGTAGTTCCGAAGGTTTTGGGAGAAAAGATTCCAGCTTTTTTAAAAAAATGTGGTCTGAAAAGAAAATATTTCAAGCCTCCAAGTTGCAAAAAAAACTAATCTTATCCGGCTATGAAATACTCGCCCCAGGAGGCATCATGGTTTACTCAACCTGTACTTCTGCCGTAGAAGAAAATGAAGACATCATCGAATTTCTAAAATCAAAATACCCCGAAGCTGAGCTTCTCGATATAGATCTACCCAATGTTCCCACGACACCTGGAATCAATGGATTCGATAAAACTATTCGGATCTATCCACACCAAGAAACAGACCTCTGGACAAGCGAAAGTTTCTTTGTCGCCAAGATACAAAAACCACACGCCATCAAGCGCCTCCCTCCACACAAACCACTCATAAAAAATACGCCACAAGTCTTAAAGAAAAATCGAGCGGCAGAAATCAGTGTGAGAATGGCCAAAGCATATGGCCTTCCTAAGTCTTGGGCTCAAGAGGCTATGAATAAAGAGTCCAAAGCCACTTTTGTCGAGAAAGATGGAGACCTCTATCTTACGACGCGAGAAGTGACTCAGTTTTTTCAAAAAAACCTCTACCGAAAATTTGGATTAAAAGTCATGGATAAAGACGGAAACCTAAGTCATGATTTTTGTGTTCATTTTGGTGTAAAAATGAACAAGAACATTTTAGAAATAACCAATGAAGAACAAGCAAAATGGCTTCAAGGCTATGATCTAAAACTGCCTGAAAACAGCAGCTTCAGTGAGTCTCAAGTAATCATTAAATTTCAGGGCTTCAGTCTCGGGTGCGGAAAGATTGTGAGTGATAAAGTAAAGAACAAGGTTCCGAGAGAGTTGTTATTTTAATCATCAAGACCAATTCGAGGAACCGGACGAAGCATTTCTAGAACTCTTTCAGCCGTTGAGGTCATAACCTCATCTTCTGGCGTACCAAGTATTTTTTTCCAAAATCCAGAAAGGTATTCAAGTTGTGGATTTTTAGTTTTAACTTTATCTTTAACCTTTTGGCCCAACAGCAATTTAAAACCGTCACAATAAGGCTTTAAAAAATCAACTGTAGCGGAAATATGTTTTTTCAAGTAATTCAAACTAAACTGAGGCAGTATTCCATTCTTTTCATCAACCTCCAATTGTTTTCCATGACTCGAGCAGGAATTTTGAAAAATATCACCAAATTTTGCCATCAGAATATAAGGGTCATCTGTATTTTCTAATCGCTCCAAGTAGGCTTTATAGGATGGTCTTCCATCATCAAAATTAGGATCTGCCATCTCATCACCTAAACAAACTCTGGCATTCATTAGTTCAGATCGCCTAACAACACGCTCGACCATTGCTGGGTCCAGACCTCCCCCCCCCAATACGTTTCTCATCCACACCGCATTAACTGATTTTCCATCTGCAGATTTAAGTTCATCCTCCACTACGTCGTGCGCTAACACGGTGAGACACAATTCCAACAAATTATCAGGATTTTGCAAATCAAGTTGACTTAAGATCTCCCTAAAAGGTCCTGTTAAAAGGTCTTCATTAACCTCACCAGAATGGACTAGGCCTAAAACAATATCAATCGAGCGTAAAATATGATTATAAGCCGCTTCATTTTGGTTTTGTGCAAAAGCGCTTCGCTCGCTATTACGAAATTTGTTTCGATACAATCGCTCAAAAACACGAACTCCATGAAAGAGCTTATCTCTATGACCTTGTGGCATTTTCAAAAATTTTGTTTTCCACATTGTTTCTTCTATCTGCCGCGTAATACGATAGTCTAGTTGATTTACCTCTCCAAGAACCCCCATTTTCTGAAAATTTTTAGCAATATCTAAAACCTTATCAAGATCCTCTTGGCTAATATGAATAAATGAAAAATCGATATACTTTCGAAATTCTTCTAAAGCCTCTAGTCTTACTTCTATTGCTAAATTTTCATCAACAATTTTTTCATAAAGTGGTCTTAATTTTTTAGAACTCACCTGTCTCATTTCAGCATTGTGCGTGGTAAGCCTCAAAGCCGTAAACCATTTACGATCATTCTTTTGTGTGAAATCTTTCATATCAATTCGCTGAAACCCTGAATCTACATCAAAAAGTGTAAATCGTGGATTTATTTTTTCTTTAAAACTATCAATCACCTGATTCTGTTCTGCAGAAAGAACCACCAAGCCATTACTCGGATGAGCAACTTCTTTAAAAAGTTGGGTAGCGACTTCTATCTCAGCCTTAAATTTTTGAGTGAAGTGCATAAAAGTTTCAGAAGACAAGTACAAATCCTTTTGAACTGCAATTTTTTCATTCCATTTCTGGTAAATATACATCTCATATCCTTCAAAATCACCAAAAACCGCACCAAAAAAATAACCTTCTGGGCTACTTGATCCTTTATATAAAGAAATGCAGCGCTTAAAAACATCGTAATAATACTGATCTTTTATTTGCTGATCTAGATTTCCCTCTATCTCAAACACTGGTTCCCCTTTTTCAGTATCAGTCATCAATTATTTTTTATATAAATAAAACAAAAAGTCAACAAATAAACTTTCATGTTGTACAAAAAAATTGACCAGCTATAGAACAAAAAATATATTCATAACTGATGAATTTATGGACAAGATTTTTGGTCACGGCTTTAGGACTTATTCCATTCTTGTCTACTTTCGCTCTCAATGACATTCCCGCCGATGATCCACATCGACATTATTTCGAGCACCTGAGTGAAGTTGGAATCATGAGGCCGAACGCTGAAGGATTCTTTCGACCCGGCGGATCGGTCACTCGAGCTGAAGCCCTGACCGTTGCTATGAGAGCCGGGCAGATCAGAATACCAGAAAAAACAGAAGTTACTCATTTTGGAGACGTTGATCCAAATGTTTGGTACGCCACTATTGTTGACCGTGGGGTTCAGACGGGAGTTGTAAAAAAAGGAGCCCCAAATTTCAGGCCACACGACCCGGTTACCAAGTCTGAGTTTTTAGCTTTTCTGTTAAGAGCGACCGCTACCTATATTGGGAATCACAAAACTGATAGAAACATTGCCAACGATGTACCCAATGAAAGCTGGATGGTACCTTTTTTTGGTTATGCCAAAAAATATCAAATAGCTCATATTGATGCGAATAACAACTATCTCCCAGGTCGTCACCTCACCCGAAGAGAAGTTGGAGTTATGACCTACAGACAGCTTCGAGTCCATCATGGAAATATAGAAACCAAAGAACTCATACGGCTTCAGGCGGCTATCAAACAGTTCCTTCAGTCTGTAAAATCCGGAAATTATCAAGATGCTGAGTTTCAAGTCCACAGCATCCTAAAACTGAATGAAAAAATTGTCCGAACTCGAAACAACCAAGACGCTGTCGCGGCTCAAGCCATTTCAAAAGCCATGAAACATCTCGTGGAAAGTTTGAGAAATTTTCGGTATGAAAAAAACTTGGCCGGGATCTCTGAGCTACACCTCGCTATCAAACAGACCAAAAGAGCCGGACAAAAATCTGAGCGGATGAGGCCTTTCTCTGAAGAACTCACACAAGTCATCAACGAAACACTGCTGAGCTTCCAACTCGACAATGTTGAGATGCCATCTGTCGCGGCCGTACAACCCTAGATCGCAACTTCACTTGTCTTCAAGATTAGATTTTTAGTTTTATTTTTTAGTACTGCTTTTTTGATAGTGCTTAAAAAGAAATTCTACCACCAATAAAATCACCGTAAGCCAAAGTGGTTTTCCTTTATTCCAGACTACTTTCAATGGATCCACCGCTCCCGCATAACCGTTTTTAAACCTATACGGTTTTGGGCGCACTTCAAAGTGCAGATGCGGCCCCGTGCTAAAGCCCGTATTCCCAGTCAGCCCAATCTTGTCTCCAACTAAGACTGAGTCCCCTTTTTTAACAAACGTCTTATCAAGGTGTGCGTACAGCGTCAGCCCTTCTGTGTTTTCAATACGGATATGTTTCCCATAGCCTTTAGGATTATGCTCAACCCTTATAACCTTCCCCGCCGCCACTGCATAGAACGGCGTCCCCACCTTTGCTCTATAGTCCACACCGTTGTGCCCCTTGAGGCCAAACTGCGAATAAACCTCTGGCCTCAGTCCAAATTTTTGAGTCACACGATGATCACCACCATCCTGAAAAAGTTTACCGCTTAAGTTCATAATCTCTGTATAGCAAAAACGGTGACGATCTCAAAAATCTTTACAAAATCAGTTTTTCATCTATCTTTATTTCAGATATGAATTTACAACAAACAGTTATCTTGCCTCAACCCCCGCTTCACCAAGAGTGAGTGGATAAATTGTGAATTCAAAACAACGAACTAAACCACCTCGCTCTGAAAAACCTCAGAGTGATTTTTTAAAAAAATAAAACAATGGAAGCAAAAATAACCGTTATCAAATACGGAACCGCCGTTCTCACCACTCAAGATTTTTCTGGAAACGATTTAATAGACACCAATATCATCGCTCAACACGGAAGTATAATTAATAAATACTCCGGCAAAACTTTGATTGTTAGCTCTGGTGCCGTTGGCATTGGAAAAGCACTTACTCAAGGAAAAAAAGTAAAAGCGCAATCACCTACTACCGTGAAACGCTTATTGGCCGAGGTCGGGCAGCCTTACTTAGTTGAAGCCTGGAAACAAAATCTACCCCAAAAAGTAGTACTCCAAAAACTAGTGACCTATGCCGATCTAGAACGTAAAACTTCAACCAATACAATCCGAGCCGCGCTCTCCAATGATTTTTTATACATACTTAATTTCAACGACGGAGTGGATGATACTGAGCTAGAAGAAGATAAAAATCATAGCTTTGGCGACAATGACCACTTAGCGGCTGTCGTCGCCATCACTTGTGCACCACTCGCGCAGTCTAACCGCTTGATATTCAATACCAGCTCCGATGGCTTCATAGACTACGATACCCAAAAAACGGTCCCACACTTAGACGTTTCAAAACTAAGTGATGACTTCATTAAATACCACTGTAAAAACACTTCAGCTGGCGGAACCGGAGGCATGGCCACAAAGTTAATGAACATCAGAAAAGCTATAAATTCTGGAGTTGATGAGGCCTGGATTATCAACGGAAAAAAGCCGGAACAACTAAAACAAATTTTGGACAACGAACATGCTGGAACTAAAATTACAAAAACATGAAACAACTAGTTATTGTTGGCTTCGGGCATATGGGGCAAGCTTTTTACAAAGGTCTACGAGCGCAATCAAATTTAAAAATAACAGCACTCGATCGCACTCCAGGAAAAGCAAAATCTCAAGATTGCCAATTAGCTCAACTCGAAGATTTAATGAAAGCTAATTATGTTTTACTAGCGGTAAAACCCCAAGCACTTCCTGATTTAGACATAGCCCAGTTAATAGGGCCCGAAACCATTATCATCTCAATGCTGGCTGGAACCAAAATTAAGACACTAAAAAAATATTTCACTCACAATCATATTGTTCGATGTATGCCAAATCTACCGGTTAAACATCAAGCGGGTGTGATTGGTTGGTATAGTGAGAATCTAAACAATTCTCTAGACCAAGAAATCACCGAAATCTTCAATTGTCTTGGAGAGTCTATCCAACTAACCAACGAAAAACTCGTTGATAAAATCACATTGATATCTGGATCCGGCCCCGGTTATCTCGCCTATATTCAAACGCTCATGAAACAAGAAGCCATTAAACTGGGTTTTACTCAAAAACAAGCCGAAACCATCGCCCGAACGACCTTCTTTGGCTCCGCCATCTGTCTAAAAGAAACCAACAGTGAATTGCTCACCGCACAAGTCTCCAGCAAAGGCGGCGTTACAGAAGCGATCATAGAAACCATGCAGGCTAATGGTTTTGACCAGCGCTTCAGCGAATCCCTTCAGGTCGGATTCGAGAGGATGACTGAGCTTGATAAAAATGCTTAAAACACCAATTTATGAATACCGATCTCTCAAACCTCAAAACCGCGCAAATAGAATTGGCTCAATGTCCTACCGAGAAAATTAATCAAACACTACTGGCTCTCGCAAAAAACTTAAAAATCAATGAAAAATTAGTTTTAACCGAAAATCAAAAAGATCTCGACCGCATGGAAAGCGACGATCCAAAGTACGACCGTCTTAAGTTAACCCCAAAACGAATCGAGGAGATGGCGCAAGGACTCAAACAACTCACAAACTTAGATTCCCCCATCGGCAAAGTCATAGAACAGCGCACATTGAAAAATGGCCTAACGGTGAAACAAACACGCGTCCCCATCGGTGTAATTGGGATGATCTACGAAGCTCGCCCAAATGTAACCACCGATGCGTTTGGGATCGCCTTTAAAACTCAAAACGCCATTGCTCTCAAAGGTGGATCCGATGCTCAACACACCAACGAATGCGTATATAAAATCATCCAAGAAACGCTAAAATCAGAAAATCTACCAACCGATGTCGTTGCTCTACTTCCGGCTGAACGAGCCGCGACCAAGGCCATGCTCGCGGCGGTAAATGATATTGATGTCATCATTCCTCGAGGTAGTCAGAAATTGATCCAATTCGTCCGTGACAACGCGAAAGTTCCTGTGATCGAAACTGGGGCTGGTATCGTCCACACCTACTGGGACGAGTCAGGCAAAATAGACATCGTTAAGAAAGTAGTTTGGTCAGCCAAAACACGTCGCCCGAGCGTCTGTAATGCTCTAGACACGCTGATCATTCATGAAACGAATCTAAATAAAATTGCCGATATAATCACGCCTCTCACGGATGTGAACGTAAAAATCTATGCCGATAGACAAAGTTTTGAAAAATTAACAAAACACTATAAAAATTTAGAAAGAGCCGAAACTAAACATTTTGGGACTGAGTTTCTAGGCTACGAACTAAGTCTCAAAACAGTCAAAAATTTAGATAAGGCACTCACGCATATTCGCACCCATTCATCGAAACACAGCGAAGCCATCATTAGTGAAAATACCCATAATATTGAAACCTTTTTAAGCCAAGTTGATGCTGCCTGCGTCTTTCACAATACCGAAACCGGCTACAGTGACGGTGAGCAGCTGGAGCTAGGCGCAGAGATTGGTATTTCAACGCAAAAACTCCACGCGCGTGGCCCAATGGGATTAGAGGCCATGACGAGCTATAAGTGGATTATCCGAGGCAATGGGCAGACGCGGATCTAAAAAGCCTTAGCCATAAGAATTTCTCTCCCCGATTCCATAGTCATTCTAGGGCTTGTCTGGGACAGTATTCTAAAGCCAGAATGCTCACTTAGTATATCCGCAGCTAAATTTGAAGAGCTACTTGCAAGCATACACAACCGGCCATCATCTTTCATTTTAGGTCTTATATTTCCAAGTGCATTACGCAAAGATTCTTCAGCTCCAAGAGTCCCCACTTGTCCCCACTCACAATTTTCATCGTAAGGTGGGTCCGTACAGACTAAATCTAGAGTCTCATCTTCCATAGCTCCTGGACGCTGAGTGACAATATTGCTCCAAAAGACTTGAGACCTTATTGGATTTTTTAGTTCTTTTTCTACTAAATAAGCTCTAAGAGCTTCTATTTTTGCTCCGAGCCTCTCGTGTCCTTCAAATGAAATACCCCCTTCTTCCAACTGAGCTTTTAAACCATCCAAACTCGTTCTCTCTAAATTTTTAGTTGTCATTGCCACCGAATCTGAATCTACATCTGAAGCATATAATCGAGCAACTGCATCTCTCATATACAAGGAAAAAATAACAGGAATACTGCCGTTACCACAAAACGGGTCATAAATATTCAGGTCCCCCTTCTCAAAAAAATCCTGAAGTTTCCGACGTATCTCCCTTAAAACCCCAGGACTAACTCTTGGTGTTTCCTCACGAAAGTGAAAAGCTCCTCCCGATCTTATGAATTCGTCTTGCCTCATGTTGAACTAAAATAAAACTTTTTATTAGATTTACAAGGTTCTCTGTCTTTTTTTTGACAAGCTCACAAAAACAAAATAAAGTCCTTATCGAAATGCTAAATACGCAAACGACAAACGTACGTCGCCGCCGCTCCTCTTCCGAGCGGTAATTTAGCCTTTATTTTAATTTCGTCTAAACCAAAAGCTGCTCGGAGATAATGATCCCCAGTGGTTTTTTTGTGTTTCAAAAAGCTCAACCGGGATCTCTGAGATTTTTTTAATTTTGAAACCAAACGATGACTATTATAAAACCAGAAACACCTCAACTTGCTACACACATGAGCGAGCTCATATCCCAAAACGGGAGCCATGGGAAAATGATCCAGATCGAAGCTATTGATATTTTAAGAAGCTGTGAGCGATGGCAGGTTATTTTGGACCCAGATCAAAACGTCGCTGGATTCTGTCAGGTCAAACCAACACTCGCTTCCGAATGGTCAGAGCTTGGATCGGTCTACTCAAACCAAAGCGTCCTGAAGTTACTACTGAGAGAAGCCGAAAGTTATAAATCTAAGACTTTAGACACACTCAATATGTGTGCCGTTACATCCAGCTTCGAAACCGCTCAAAAATTTCAAAAAGTAACTGATGGTCAAATAACTGCATTTCCACCGTGGTTCCCAAGAGTCCAAGACGACCGTCAATTTGTGGTATTAGGGCGCAGTCCCTAACAAAATTTTAAAATTTAAACTATAAAAAATCATCCTCATGCACTTTCTTACTATTACCGATTTCGATGCCAACGAACTTCAGCAAATCCTAGACCAAAGTCAGGCACTTTATGCCAAAAACGTAAGCGACCCCCTTAAGGGTAAAAACATTCTTTTTGCTTTTGAGAAACCATCACTGCGGACCAAAGTTGGGACCGAAGTCGCCATCAACAAACTCGGCGGAAGCGTCATACACGTTGAAGCTCCTAGTTTCTTTGGCGGCAAAATACTTCACGCCGCTGGGCATGATCCTTCAGGAAAAAGAGAAGACCTAAAAGACACCATGAAAAATGTAAACCAATGGTGTGACGCGGTCTTTGCTCGTGTCTTTGATCACCAGACTCTACAGACTCTGGCCCAACACAGCGAAGTCCCAATTATCAATGCTCTCTGTGATCAGCATCATCCCATGCAGGCCTTGGCTGATTTTCTGACAATTCAGCAGGTCTTTGGAAAACACTCAAAGCCAACTATCACCTTTGTTGGGGACCGTAACAATGTCGCCTACTCCCTCATCGAGATGGGATTGAAACTTGGCTATCCAATGCAGTTTACCGGACCAAAAAATTACTATTGGTCAGGAGCGCAGCTTCAGTATTTTGAAAAATTAGCCCAAGAATCTAATACGAATTTTAAGCATCACATTGATCCTAAAGATATCCTGCCTGGGAGTGATGTGATCTATTCAGATACTTTTGTCTCCATGGGAGAAGAAGCTGAATACGATGAAAAAATTAAAACATTCACTCCCTACCAGGTCAATAAAACGCTTATCGATCTTACTGGAAAAACAACCTACTTTATGCACTGTCTCCCGGCACACCGAGGGATCGAAGTGACCGACGAAGTTATTGATTCGCCAACCTCACTCGTCTACCAACAAGCCAAAAATCGAATGGTTTCGAGCCTTGGCGTTTTCCATCACTTTTTAAAACCCGAGTAACACACTTTAAAAAATTACTGACTCATCAACTAATCAAAACCTAACCATGCAATCACAATCAACCTACACCAAAACCGCTAGTCACGAAGCCGCCAAAGGCTCGTTCAAAACTTGCCTCCTCCTCTACTCTGGAGGACTGGACACCTCAACAATGCTCAAGTGGATCCAAGACGAGTATAAGTGCGAAGTCATCGCGCTGACTATTGATCTTGGACAGACCGCTGACAACCTGTCAGAGATAAAGCAAAAAGCTCTCAATCTCGGCGCCAAAGAGGCGATCGTCTATGACGCTAAAGAAGAATTCGCTGACATATTCCTCAGTGAAGCTATCAAATCCAACGCTGACTACCAAGGTGGATACGCTCTCTCCACTCCGCTTGGAAGAGTCATGATCTCAAAAGTCGCGGTAAAAATGGCTGAGAAATACAACTGTGAAGTCGTCGCTCATGGCTGTACTGGAAAAGGAAATGACCAAGTCAGATTTGAAGGCTATATCACGACCCTTAATCCAAAAATTAAAACCATCGCTCCCGTCAGAGAATGGTCTATGGGAAGAGACGAGCAGATTGAGTTTTGTAAGAAAAACGGCATCCCCGTAAAACAGACCTCCGCAAAACCGTACTCTTATGATGAAAACATGTGGGGCAATACGGGGGAAGGTGGAGAGATAGAAAACCCAGAAATGAGCCCCAAATATGAAGACATTCTTCAGTGGGCAAATATGCCAGAAAAAGCGCCTGATAAATCTGAAATTTTAGAAATTGAATTTCACAAAGGCGTCCCAGTTTCCATCAACGGAAAGAAAGACAAGCTCATGAATCTTATCGCTCAATGCAACCAAATAGGATCGGTGCACGGCGTCGGAGTCTTCACGCTTGTCGAGGATAGATTTGTAGGACTCAAGGTCAGAGGGGTTTATGAAAACCCAGGCGCCACCATACTCATAGAAGCGCATAAAAAACTTGAGAAACTCGTCTCAACCAGAGAAGAAAACGAGCTCAAAGTCTTGATGGATACCAAGTGGGCTTACCTTACTTACGCAGCTAAATGGTATGACCCAGTGATGTATCACATTCACGCTTTCCAAAACAGTATGAATAAAAAAGTCACCGGAAGTGTGAAAATAAAATTATACAAAGGACAGGCGCAGGTCCTTTCTTGCACTTCACCTCACTCACTTTTTGATGAAAACTTAGCCACGTTTAACAAATCCGCTGACTTTAACCAAAACGCCTCCGCTGGATTCATCGAGCTCTGGAACCTCCCTCAAAAAACAGCCTTCGGAATGTACGATTGGGAATCTGAACTTAATAAAAACTAAACACCATGACCACTTTCACGCTCATCCTCACCATCGCCCTTATTGATTTTCTTTCTATTTTAACCCCTGGGCAAGACTTTGCGATCGTTACACGGAATGCGCTTAAGTACTCAAAAAAAATTGGATACTACACCGTCCTCGGAATTGGGTTTGTAACTTTCTGTCACTGCCTGCTCGCCATGGCGGGATTGAGCATTTTAATCAGTCAGTATCCAGACGCGCTCGCTCTCATTAAAACCTTGGGCGCCGTATATCTAATTTACTTGGGGCATCACTTTGTAAAAAATGCAAAAAATCTGACGGTTGAGGAAAGCAAAAAATCTGGGAATATTTCTAAAACTGAGGCATTCAAAATGGGAGCCATTGCAAACGTTCTCAACATCGAACCACTTCTTGCCTTTGTCAGTGTCTTTGCCATCTTGCTTCCCCCGGAAACCAGTCTAGGAATAAAATTACTGATCTGTTTTCTCCTACCTCTAAATACAATGCTCTGGCTTGGGCTCATCGCCAATATCTTCACGATGAAACGCATTCAAAACTTTCTCAAAAAACATCTAAAAACACTTGAGCAGACTATCGGAATTGTCTTAATCTTCTTTGGCTCCAAAAACCTGATAAGTCTAAAAAAGTAAGGGACGGATACGATCCGTCCCTCTACTTTATCCCCCGTTTTGAAAGATAAAGCGAGCTGTAAACATAAAGACCAAAGACGCCTAAAATTAATATTTTTCCTAAAACGGGCATCCCCCATGCAAAGTTGATAAGGGCTAAAATTTGAACATTAAACCAGCTCGCAAAGTCAGCCATAAAATTTAAGAAAGAATTATCCAGCAAAGGCTCTAGCGTTTCCCAGCCAAAAAACCAAGCGCCTAAAGCCAGCATCGTGAGCACTGAAACGGTGTAGAGAAAAATCTTATTAGCCAACGTAATCACTTCTTCCTCAAATTCTCCATACATAGACTCTACAATCGTAATCAAAATAAAAAATGACATACTCCAGACAAATATAAGCGCGGTCAATAATGGCTCGCCTGTGATACCATAAATCAAAAACTCGGAAACCGTCGCCACCACAAATTTGGGGAAAAAGTGAAAGTAAGGAATACGACTACAAAACCGAGTAAGCTTCAAAAAGTACTGAAAATAAAGCGGCAATTGAGACTCCTTCTGATTTCTTAAAAAAATCTTTGAAAAAGAAAAAGGCAGCGTCGCCATCTCCCATGCAAAACGAACCACCCCTTCCCCTTCCTGTCGTCGCTTTCGGATATACCTCACCAGTCGCCAAAGCGCGACGAGGATTATCCCCAAGAAGGGAATCATAAGCAGTAAAAATTCGACCCAAGCTTCCATCAAGAACACCCTAATTAACTTTGAAAAAATTTCATGAAAATCTGGCAAAAAACCACAACCGATTTAGCAAAAGACACGCCAACGGCGGGTCTCTACAAACTAGTAGAAAAATTCACCGTCGGTGAAGATTACATTTTGGACCAAGCCCTTATCCCTTATGACGTGCAGGCATCTATCGCTCACGCTGAAGGACTTCATCAAATTAATATACTTGATAAAAAAGAACTAGAAGATCTCAAAAAAATACTCAATCAGATTCTCACACTACATAAGAAAAAAGAGTTTGAAATCACAAGATCCGATGAAGACGGGCACACCGCTATTGAAAACTTCTTAATTGATTCACTGGGCGAAACGGGCAAAAAAATCCACACTGGCCGATCTAGAAACGACCAAGTCTTAGTTGCCATGAGACTCTGGGAGCGAGATCAACTTGAT